>DASSGT010000091.1:0-15190 GCA_035693345.1 Puia sp.
GGCCAGTCTGTCCAGTCTTGGTCCGAAAGTTCCATTTTGATGTATGGAATGATTCAGCAGGTACATGTCGAGATCACCATCCCCGTCATAGTCAAAAAATACAGCCTGTGTACTGAACCCGGAAAAATCAAGCCCATATTCTTTCGCCTCATCCTTATACGTCGGAACGCCGTTCTGATCAATTCCCAGGCATATCAATAATTGGTTGTGACTGTGCAACGTTTCATGATTACCCACGCGACAAATATAGATATCCATGAGGCCGTCGTTATTAATGTCTACGACCGAAACGCCGGTTGACCACGCACCATCCTGTGGAATCTGAGCTTCCGCGGTTACATCTTTGAAGTGAAGGTCTCCTGTATTGAGATAGAGTTTATTGGAAACCTGATTGGCGGCAAAAAATACATCTATTTTTCCATCGTTGTTAAAATCAGCAGCAGCCACACCGCCGCCGTTATAATAATACATGTATTTAAATACATTGAAATCCTGCGTCGGTGTTAACTTATTGGAGAAATCCAAACCGGTACGGCTGGATTCCAATGCCTGGAATAAAACGGTACCGTTTTCAGCTGAATGCTGTTTGCAATTGCATAAAAGAACCAGGCAGCCTGCCAGGAGTATATAAAATATGCGGGTTCTCATTTCATGCTTCATGATAAATTGGAAGTCAGTTCCTTTTTACTTATTACTTTTTACTTTTCCCTAAGCCTTCCAATTCATAAAGAACAGGATACTCGTCATTCATCAGAAAAAGGAATCGCATTTTTTTCTGTCCTTTGATCATCGCGATGTCCCGAACCTGACCACGCAAACCCAGGCCGGATTTTGCATTCGGCATGAAGCTAAAATTTCCTTTCCCATCGTTTATCAGCGCATCACCAAAACTGCCATCCAGCCGGCTGAACTGGGGAAGAAAACCAAATTCATTTCCCCCTAACACTAGATCCGGAAAACCATCTCCGTTTAAATCCGTGACCCTGATTGCATTCACGGAGGAAAGTTGCACCATCGTGGGAAGTTTATGAATACTGAATTGTCCGTTTCCCTCATTGATTGCAATCACTGATGGACAATAATTAAATTTTTTAACCTGAGAAGTTTTTACCATTGCCTCCGGTAATAAATCCTGAATAGTTTTTTTTGCAAACTCACCATGCTTCAGGTTTTGCTTTTTCAGGATCGGCATCTGGAATTCCAAATCATGTTTTAAAAATACAGGCATGTCTTTGCCATCCACGGTTCTGCTCAGGATATTATCCATGTTTCCATTTTGATCATAATCATTCACCCAGAGTTTTACAGGCGCTGCTGAATCTGGCTGCAAATAGAAATTCTCGCCTATATTTCCCAGGATCAGATCCATTTTTCCATCTCCGTTTACATCTGCTACTGAAACAGATTCCCACCAGCCGGAAAGATCTTTGAGATTGGTCTGCACTTCTTCGAAATGATCAGTGTGAAAACTGAATATGCGCGGTGCCATCCACTCTCCTGTAATAATCAGCTCTTTGGCTGTATCACCTGTCACATCTGCCCAGCAGGCGCCGGTGACCATTCCCACATGGGTAATATCCGGATTTTTAGTAGCCGCTATATCTGCAAAATGGCCCTTCCCATCATTTACAAACAGAAAACTGGAAGGTGGATTTCCATATTCCCTCGGAACACTTCTTCCACCTACGAATAAATCCGGGTAGCCGTCATGATTAAAGTCGTATGCAATTGCCACGGCTGTATTGATCCCATTCAGATTATTTCCAAAAGCTGCCGGTTCAATCGTGAAATTTCCATGACCGTCATTTTTAAACAGGCGGTTCTGCATCTGCCGGCTCATCGGCGGATTATTATTTCCTCCCGGACCGATATAAAGATCCAGGTCGCCATCATGATCGGCATCGAAAAACAATACGGCTTCGTCCTCAAAATCACCAAATTGCTTAAACCCGGGCTCATCCTTTTTTTCAAACTTTCCATCCTTTGTCTGCAGATATAACTGACCCGGATGAACAGAAGTTCCACCGATATAAATATCATCCAGTCCATCCCCGTTCACGTCTCCTACAGCCGCTTTAGGGCCTTCACGGGATAACATTTTAGGAACATTATGTTCATAATAGAAATCGATATTATTGTCCTCTTCGTGTTTGTCAAAACCGGATTTGATCAAACGGAACAATGTTGAATCCTTCGGCAATGCGGGTTGCGCAACGGGTTTGGGACTACCCGGAGCTTCTTCTATATTGTATAATTTATTAATGGCCGGGTGATCAAATTTTACTTTGCTGCCATTTGGCCATGTGATGACCATAGAATCCACCTGAGATAATTTTCCAAGCCCTATTTCCTGTTTAAAGTCCACAGAACTCTGGAAGCCGCGACTTGGGAAAAGTTCCCGGTAAAAGTTCTGGGATCCTGCAAATACATTGATTTTACTTCCGATTGCAAAACTATTTTCACCGATCCCTTTCAGCTGAACCGCGATATAATTATTTTTATTCAGGTCTCTTGCGTTGTTCTTATAAATGAAAGCGGGGCCATTTTCGTTGTTGATGATCAGGTCCATATCCCCGTCATTATCCAGGTCGGCATAAGCTGCACCATTTGCAAAGGATGCCTGTCTAAAACCCCAGGACTGGCCTTCATCAGAAAAATGAAAATTGCCCAGGTTTCGATAAGCCTTGTGTAGCATGGGATGAATCGGAACATGTTTTAGAATGGCGTCGACACCTTCTTTCTTCCCTGTCAACACCATTTTCTGTAATACATCATTTGCAAAGAAGTCCATGAAGTCAAGGTTCGTCACATCTTTATTAACCCCGTTACAAATATAGATATCGCTGTAGCCGTCGTTGTCCATGTCAAACATCAGTGCACCCCAGCTCCAGTCACTGGCTGCAACACCTGCGTAATTCCCGATATCGATAAATTTTCCATTCTGGTTATTCAGTTGCAGACAATTTCTTACATACTGGTGATAAAATCCGGCTTTTAGTTTGGCGTTGTATAAATCAATATTATCAAAAGCACCCAGGGTTTTTAACCGGTAATCGTCCTCCGGTAACATATCTGTTGTAAAAATTTCCGGGAATCCGTCGTTGTTTATATCTGAGATATCAGCCCCCATAGACGAAAAGCTGGTGTGTCCAAACCAGTCTTCCATTTCGTCTTTGAAAGTACCGTCCTTCTGGTTGATATAGAGGTAGTCTCTCTCATAAGAATCGTTGGAAACAAAAACATCAGGCCATCCATCTCCATTGATATCCCCTATTGAAACACCCAGGCCAAAACTGATCAGGCTCCCGTGTATGCCGGCCTCCTTGGTTACTTCTGTGAAGTGTCCGTTGTCATTTCTGTATAAATGATCTCCACCACCTTTCAGGAATTTTTCGACCGGCCATTCCTGATCGGGCAGATCGCGACGGTTCGAATTGTTCAGGGTGTTAACAGGAATCGGGCTATTGTCAATCATAAAGCAATCCAGATCTCCGTCATTGTCATAATCAAAAAACGAAACCTGTGTTGTATACGCAGAAATATCCAGCCCGTATTTAGCTGCAGATTCCGTGAACGTCAGGTCATGATTATTGATATATAACTGGTTTCTGCGGTGGCCTGAGGTCATGTGCCCCGAATTGCAGACATAGATATCCAGCCAGCCATCATGATTGATATCAACAAAGACAACACCCGTGCTCCACATACTATCCTGAACAATACCTGCGTGTTTGGTGATATCCTCAAATTTGAAATTTCCTTTATTCAGATACAATTTGTTGTCTCCCAGATTGGATGTAAAGAATAAGTCGGGCAGACCGTCATTATTGAGATCACCGGCGGCGACACCTCCACCATTATAAAAATTCCGGAAGAAAAAACTATTCTCCATTTCTCCATCCACCACTTTATTATTGAAATCAACGCCGGTGTTTTCAGCCAGTTCGAACAGAGGTGGCGAATCAGCTTTGTGATTACAGGAGATTACAATGAAAATAGAAGAGAGAGTAATGATAGCCTTGAACCGGGAAATAAACTTCATAATCGGGAAATACATCAATGATATGCGACTGGCTGGACCGATAAAATTACAAAAGGCCATTATATAATAATGGCCTTTCGCAATTTATAAGTAAGCTTTATGAATTAATATCCAGGATTCTGATGCAGGTTCGGGTTAACTGCGAGAGCCTGATTTGGAACCGGATAAACCAGATATTTAGGATCGTCAGTTGGTTTGTACTGCCATGTTGTAAGATATACACCGAAACGAATCAGGTCTGTTCTTCTTTCAGATTCCCAATAAAATTCTCTTCCGCGTTCTCCCAACAAAGTACCGTAAGCATCAACATTGGTTGGATCAGCAAGTGTCATAGTAGCTAAAGCTGGAGCACCTCTGGTAGCTCTCAGTGCATTGACCATTGTAAGAGCTGTGGCATTATCCGGCGAAGCCTGACGCATCAGCGCTTCAGCAACCATCAAAACCACATTTGGATAGCGCATAAGGACCAGCCAGTTGCCCACGTTGGTTGCGTAACTCGCACCACCACTTGATAAATCCGGAACATATTTCGCAACACGGATACCGGTTACTTCCAGGTTAGTACCTGTTTCTATCATTGTAGGTGCAATCGTAGGATCAAAAGACAGCGGATTACCTTTTCTGTCTTTCAATGGATTGCCTGCGGCATCGTATTGCTGACCTACCAGGAAGCCTGGTTTAATACCAGACTTAGCAGTGCATATCGAGTCAGAAAGTCTTCTTCCTCCCAGGCGTGTGTCCACAATTGTATCCGCAGCTGAAAAATTCATCACTCCCGCAGCAGCAAAACTCTTGTAGAAATCACCAGTTGTAGAAAAACCATTCCATCCTGCATTTGGCGCCTGGACAGAGTATTCATTATAGTGGAATGTCATCATCCATCTGGACTGCATACCTGGATTATTGGTACTGCTACCTTCGACCGCAGGGTATGCAAAAATTAATTCCTTGGAACCTCCGTTCACATTGTTGAAATTCTTAAAATATTGACTTTCTACTCCATATGAAGTTCCACTCAAAATCGATGTACCGAGTGTGATCACTTTTTGCATATCTGCGTCATCAAAAGTCGGAGTTTGCCGATTATTGAATGCGCCCCTGTTGAGGTACAATTTCATCAACAAGAGTTTGGCTGCAGCCGGATTCGCCTGATTAGGACCGTTGCCTGTGCCGAGATCAGGAAGAAGAGATTCCAGTTCATCTATGATAAATTGGACAGCTGCGTTACCTGAATATACTTTTGGCGGATTTAAAAGAGTATCACCCGGATTTCTGAATGGGAACTGATTGTAAATATCAAGGATATAGTACAATGCAAATGCACGAAGGAATCTTGCTTCAGCGGCCTGTTCTTTTGATGGCTTGAAATTAAGCACATTCGTCGCATCAAAGTTCAGTTTATTTAAATTGTTATAAACACTGAGTACTTGCGAGTGATCCGCATTCCAGGTATGATTATGTATTACTCTCCATACTCCATTGTCATCCCAGTCACCACCACGGGTGGGAACCAGAGATTCATCTGTGGAGTTTTCTTCCAGGGAGAATACCTGATCCTGACCGGCAAACGCACTGGGCAGGTCATTATAGGCCGACTGTAACAACAGGGCTACTCCATTGGGTCCGAGGGCTGTTGCAGCCTGATCACCGGGAACAGTGGATTTGTAAGTCTCATCGAGTTTGGTACATCCTACCACTCCGGTTAAAACCAGGAGGAGAGATATTTTAAAATATTTTGAAATTGTCATACAACCGTTTTTAAAAATTTTAAAGTGCAAAATTTACTCCTACAACAACACTCTTTGGAGTTGGATAAGGTATATACTCAATTGAACTGGAAGGATATCCTCCCTGTTGTTTGTCGATGTTTACTTCAGGGTCAAATCCGGAGAATCCGGTAATTACAAACAGATTTGATCCAGCTACATAAACGTTCAGGTTCTTGATGTAGTTGCCTATATTTCCAAAACTGTATGTAAGAGAAGCATTACGCAGTTTAAAGTAGCTTCCGTCTTCCAGGAACCTGTTTGATGCAGCAACACCACTACTTGGCTGTTCAGCAGAATTGTAAGCATTCTGATCGATATTTCTACCGTTTGCAATACCTGCAATATTCGTAACTGATGTAGCCGTGTTATTGTAGATCAGGAATCCACTGGATCCGCCACCGTTGATTACAAGAGTTAATTTCTTATAACGTAAGGTTGTACTAACTCCAAACAGCTGACCAGGATTTGGATTACCTGCAAAGGTTGGATTCGCACTCACGATCTGGTTACCCTTCTGATCGAATCCTCCGAATGTTTTCAGATAGAATTCATCCACAGGCTGGTTGTTGGTAATGATCTGACCCAATGTTCCTGATACACCCTGTCCGTTGATTTGACCTGTGTAGATCGCCAGCGGAGTTTTTGTCCCGGGTGCATAGAAATTAGTGATCAGGTTACTGTTGGTAGCAAAGTTTCCTGTCAGATCCCATGAGAAATCTTTGTGAGCGATGATGTTACCAGTTATGCTGACTTCAATACCCTTGTTAACCAGATGACCTGGTAAGTTGATCCAGTATGTAGCAGCGGGACCAGGCTGAATGGCGATGTTTTGGAAAAGGATATCTGTTTTGTCTTTGTTATAATAATCGAATGAACCGGATAACCTGTTATTCAGCAATGCAAAATCAACACCGAAGTCATATTGCATAGTCTGTTCCCATTTCAGATCAGGGTTACCTGCGTTAACCTGAGAAGCACTGTTGAACGCCTGGAATGCGAACTGGTCGATGGAAGCGCCCGGTGGGAAATCCTGGCTACCGGTAATACCCCATGTGCCGCGAAGTGCCAGGCCGTTGATCAGGGTATTATCTTTCATGAAACTTTCATTCGCGATATTCCATTTTGCACCTGCAGAAGGGAAATAACCATATTTGTTATTTGCCCCAAACTTGCTGGATCCATCAATACGGAAAGTACCGGTCAGATACAATTTGTCTTTGTAGTTGAAGTCAACTCTTGCAAATTCTGACTGGATTTCGGTCGTAATTTCAGAACCTGAATAAGGATTCAAAGCATAAGTATTACCGTTCTGGATGATATCAGTATACTGTGCATTAATCAGTGTCAGTTCATTTTGGTTGAAATTAAATCCTTGTTTACCCAAACCTGATCCGCTGTAATTTGATTTCCAGTATTCAAAACCAAGTAATGCGCCAAACTTCAGATCCTGTCCGAATGTGGTATTGTATTGCAAAGTATTGTCAATAACCTGAGAGGTAAGAGCGGCATTCAGTATATATCCAACACCGTTACCGGTTACAGGAGGAATACCCTGGATGAAACCATCAATGTTGGCATTTCTGGTACCATTACTCTGATTAATAGAGTAGAGGAATTTATACTCCAGATTCTTCATGATTTTGAAGCTCGCGGAGATATCTCCCAATGTGGTCTGCACGTTTGAAATATCACTGTATCCTCTGATAACAGCCAGCGGATTCGGAGTACCGTTTGTTTCCGTTACAAAAGACCCGTTCGGGTTATAATAATTCAGTGTCGGATTCCATTGCAGCGCGGCACTGATCAGGTTACCCTGGGAACCGGCAGTATTGGAAGCCAGAACATCGTTATTTGTAACATTACCTGAAATCAAATCAAAGTTGATCGTCAGTCTCTTGTCAATGAATTTGTACTGACCGGAGAATGTTCCGATGTATTTACGAAGAATGTTATTCTGTATAAAGCCCGGTGTGGAAGAAGCAAGGAATGAAGCCCGGAATTTTCCGTTTTCATTTCCTCCGCTCAGCGCCAGGTCGTAGTTCTGAATCACATTACTCTGTGTAATGTCAGCCAGCGGATCTACATGAGCTCCGTGGTTCAGCTTCGCAGCTGTTGAATCAGGATTGTATTTGCTAAGCGCATTTACGTAAGTACCATATGGCAGGATATCGAATTTCTTCATATATCCCGTGTTCCAGCCGGCAGAAGCATTTGCTTCCAGTCTTACTGCACCGGAACTACCAGTTTTAGTGGTAATTACGATCACACCATTGGCACCTCTTGAACCATAAATAGCTGTAGAGGAAGCGTCTTTTAAAATGGTGATGTCCGCAATTGAATTGGGATCAATAAATAACAACGGGTTGTCTTCAGGTGTCTGTCCGAAACCTCCGGGTCCGATGTTCAGAGATGGTCTGGCGTCCCTTCCGTCCAGGATCACACCATCCACCACATACAGCGGATTGCCCACACCGCGTACGGAACTGTTACCGCGGATTCTCACCGTAGTAGCAGAACCCGGCTGGCCGCTGTTTGATGTTACTTCCAAACCTGAAACCTTGTTGGCTAACAACTGGTCAGGTGAGGTGATAACACCCTGGTTAAATTCTTTTGATGAAACGGTAGTTAATGAACCGGTAGCGTCTTTACGCTTGGTCGTTCCATAACCAATTACGATCACGTCATTGAGCGATTGCGCAGAAGAAACAAGGGTAATCGCTACCTTGTTATCTACCGGAATGCCAATTTCCTGCTGGTTGAATCCAACAGAACTGATAACTAATGATTTTGCATTTGCTGATACCGTTAACGTAAAGGCACCCGTCGCGTCTGTGGTTGTACCACCCTTGGCACCCTTAACGGCAACTGAAGCTCCCTGTACGGGTGCTCCCTTGTCATCGCTAATTGTACCTGTAACTACTTTTGTCTGTGAGAATGCTAACTGTGTAAAGGATACACATAAGAAGAGGAAGGATATCCTCTTAAGCAATCGTTTCATGGTCATAATCAATGGTTTAAGCAATTAAGCAGCTAAAATAGTATATCTTTTGCAGATTTTAACAAAAAAGTTAAAAAAAACTTTAACGCAAAAAAATACTAAAAAAGCTTAGATAACCATACAGACAATAAACATTAATGAAACGCTGCAATCTATTTGCTGGTTGCGTCAGAAATCGAGACGCATGAATTTTCTTCCTTCTTTCGTCTTGTATTTCTGGTAATTGAATTTGTAGAGTTTGCCAGGCCGGTGCGGCACATCGTATTCCAGTTCATGTGTGTCTTCCAGAACATCCATCGAAAAGAATTTCTTCCTGAAGTTTCTCCGGTCCAGTTTGATACCCAGGATCGCTTCGTACAAATTCTGTAATTCTCTCAGTGAAAACTTTTGCGGAAGCAAACTGAAACCCAGGGGATGCTCCTGCACACGTTTTTGTAACCACTCATGACAGACGTTCAGTATCAACTGGTGATCGAACGCCATATCCATATCGGCACTGAGTTTATGCCAGTGTAATTCATTGTCGTCTTTTTGCAGGCGATGTTGCTGTATATTAATGAGTGAACAATAGGCGATGGTTACCACGCGGGCGGCAGGATGCCGTTTTACATCTCCAAAACTTCTGACCTGCTCCAGATAGACATCGTCCATGCCCGTTCTGTCCTTTAATATTCTATAAGCAGCCTGGTCCAGATCCTCATCCCGGTGAACCAGATCCCCCAGCAGGGACCACTTCCCCGCATATTGTTTTAAATCTGATTTGATCAGCAGCACTTTGAGTTCGTTCTCGTCAAATCCAAAAATCACACAATCGACAGAAATCCCGATCAGTCCGTCACTTTCCAGTTGCTTTAAGACAACCTTGATATCTTTTTTCTTCAGAACTTTTTCAGGACTCATACACTTAAATTTGTAACCGCTCGATCATGACGATAAATATAATCCAGATCCGCTAAACTTTTGTCTGCACTCCTATATATTATATATACATACGTTGTCAGAAAAAATTAGTTGTAAACTTCAGCATATATGTACTCTTCAGATCAGACAAAGGAGTTGCAGAACCTGAGCAGGTCAATTTACCAGCGGCTTACCCAGAAAGGCCTGCAAATAAAAGACCTGGGTCCGCTCCGGCAGGTTCTGAACTTTCATGAATACCGATATTACATATTGAATGATCCGCTGCTGACCGATAAGGAATATGATACCTTATATAAAGCACTGGGAAAAATGGAATCCGAAAACCCTGAGCTCGTCAGTCCCGACTCACCTACCCAGCGCGTAGCGAAAGGTCTTACCAAGAGTTTTCCCACGGTAAACCACCTGGTTCCGATGTTGTCCCTTGAAAATTCATACGATGCGGAAGATCTGGTGGACTGGGACCGGAAAGCCAGGGAATTAACGGGACTGGATTCGATAGAATATTGTGTTGAACCCAAATTCGACGGAGCCAGTATATCATTAATATATGAAAACGACCTGCTGGCGCGTGGCGCTACCCGTGGAGACGGGGTGCAGGGTGATGAAATTACGACCAATATAAAGCAGATTCGTTCGGTTCCACTTTCGGCAGCTTTTTCCCGTTATGGTATTGAGCAGGTGGAAATCAGGGGTGAAGCGATGATCAATAAAGAAAATTTCAAAAAATACAACCAGCAGCTTGCGGAGCAAAATCTGGCACCATTGGCCAATCCCCGGAACGCAGCCGCAGGATCACTCCGTATAAAGGATTCTGCAGAAGTGAGCCGTCGCAACCTGGAAGTGTTTCTATATCATATCAGCTACTATTCTTCCAAAGAAACGCTGGACATAAAAAAAGGTGAGATGGCCGGTGCAGAAAACGCGCATGCCGTAAAATCGAAGAAAGCGCCAACCACACACAGCGATTCGCTGGACATGCTCTGGGACCTTGGTTTCAGAAGTCCGAAAAAAGAAAAAAAAGTCTTCAAAGGCATTCAGTCCGTGATTGATTACTGTATTGAGTTTGAAATGGGTCGCGACAAACTGCCCTATGAAATTGACGGAATGGTTGTAAAAGTGAACGACTTTTCGCTGCAGGATAAAATGGGAATGACCACCCATCATCCCCGATGGGCCATTGCATTTAAATTTAAAGCCAGGCAGGCGACCAGTAAATTATTAAAAGTTGAATTCCAGGTAGGCCGTACCGGAAGTATCACGCCGGTTGCCAAAATTGAACCAGTGCCAATAGGCGGTGTGACTGTCGGGTCGGTTTCTCTTTTTAATGAGGACATGGTACGTCAGAAAGATCTCCGGATTGGAGACACAGTGCTCGTGGAACGCGCAGGAGATGTGATTCCATATATTGTAAAACCGCTCATTGAATTGCGTACCGGCAAGGAAAAGAAAATCGTTTTCCCGACACACTGCCCTGCTTGTGGTGACGAACTGGTACGTGTGCCTGAAGAAGCTGTTCTGAGATGCGTGAATATTAATTGCCCGGCCCAGGTAGTGGAACGTATTATACATTTTGTAAGTAAGGACGCGATGGATATACGCAGTTTTGGAGCTGCCAATGTGATGAAATTTTATGAACTGGGATTTTTAAAAGACGTACCCGGAATCTATCAACTGCCGTTTGATAAAATTTCAAAGCTTGAAGGATTTGGAGAGAAGAGTATTAATAATCTGCAATCAGCCATCGAAGAATCAAAAAGTCAGCCGCTTCACCGGGTGATTTATGCCCTGGGTATAAGATATGTTGGTGAAACCACTGCCAAGACGCTGGCCAAAGCGGTGGGTTATCTGATGGACTTTAAAGATTTTTCTCTGGAACAATTACAGGCCCTTGAAGATGTAGGTCCCAAAGTTGCCGGCAGCATACTTCAGTTTTTTGAAAACAAGGACAATATTAAAATGCTCGCCAGGCTGGAATCTCTGGGATTAAATTTTCGCAGTACGCGTTCCGAAAGAAAAAGCGGTGGGACTCTGGCAGAACAAAGTTTTCTTTTCACCGGAACGCTCAATGAATTGAAAAGAAGTGAGGCAGAGGCACTTGTTGAAGCGCAGGGAGGAAAGATTTTAGGTGGTGTAAGCAGTAAACTGAATTATCTGGTAGTGGGTGAAGATGCCGGCTCGAAACTTGAAAAAGCAAAGAAGATCCCTTCGATACGAATACTTTCAGAAAAAGAATTTCTCCGGTTTATAGGTACGACGGACAGGAAGTAGGTTTTTTCATATGGTAATCGCTATTGTTTTTTGTAACTTTAGTAAAACCGAAGCCATGATAAAAAAAATTCCTGGCGAAACCTGGAAACCTCTGATGTTCCCGGGTTGGAAACAACTTCGCAAAAAATACGCTCTCTCCTCAACCGGCCGGGTGGCCAGTTATTATGAAAATATAAATTCTGACGGAAAATTACTCAGCGGATCCGTTACCACGGGATATAAAACACTGAACCTGCATCGCCCCGGAAATAACGGAACGCTCTATCTGCACCGGGAAATTGCCCGCATGTTTGTGAAGAGAAATTCCCCGAAACAGAAATTTGTCATTCATCTGAATCATAATAAAACCGACAATTCAGTCAGCAATTTAAAATGGGTAAGTCTTGACGACATGATCCAGCATCAGCAGAAATCTCCCGCCAAACTGGCCTATAAGAAAATTCAATCCACCCGCCCCGTTGGACTAAAACTCACTGCCGCCCAGGTGAAATCAATAAAAAAAACGCTTTCCAGCCGCAGCCGCCAGCTGACCATCAAGAAACTCGCAGACAAATATGGTGTCAGCGAAATGACCATGTACCGGATCAAGAGCGGGGAGAATTGGAGCAGGGTCTAGTTGTTAGTTATTAGTTGTTAGTTATTAATTATTAACGGCTCATTACCACATTTCCGTTAATAACTAACAACTAATAATTAATAACTATACGAGTTTTTTAGTTACCAGGTATTCCGCAATCTGCACCGCGTTGGTAGCCGCGCCTTTCCTCAGATTATCACTGACGATCCACATGTTCAGAGTATTTGGCTGAGTGTCATCACGCCGAAGCCTGCCTACAAAAACCTCATCCCGGTTGTGTGCGTCTTTGGGCATGGGATATTCCTGTTTTGAGGGATTATCCACCACTATCACACCGGGTGCATTTTCAAGCAGGGTCCTGACTTCTGCCAAATCAAAATCTTTCTCGAATTCTACATTAACGGCTTCACTGTGTCCGCCAATGACAGGTATCCGCACGGTAGTGGATGTAACGCGGATTGAGTCATCACGCATGATTTTGCGTGTTTCATTCACCATTTTCATTTCTTCTTTTGTATATCCGTTATCAAGGAACACATCAATCTGGGGTATCGCATTCAGATCAATGGGATATTTATATGCCATTTCACCCGCTACTCCATTTCGCTCATTCATAAGCTGGGTGACGGCCTTTACACCGGTTCCGGTAACACTTTGATAGGTACTAACGACGATCCTGCGGATTTTATATTTATTATGAAGCGGATTCAGCGCCACTACCATTTGAATGGTAGAGCAGTTTGGATTTGCAATGATTTTGTCCGCCGCTGTGAGCGCATCGGCATTGAGCTCCGGTACCACCAGTTTTTTCGAAGGGTCCATTCTCCAGGCTGACGAATTATCAATCACCGTAATGCCGGCTGCCGCAAATTTAGGCGCCCATTCAAGTGAAGTACTGCCACCTGCAGAAAAAATGGCGATGGCCGGTTTAGCCATGATAGCATCGGTTGCGCTTACAACGGACCATTCTCTGTTTTGAAAATGAACTTTCTTACCAACCGATCTTTCCGATGCCACCGGTATTAATTCGGTAACCGGGAATTTCCGTTCTGCCAATACTTCCAGCATTTTTGAACCTACCAGCCCGGTGGCTCCTACAACTGCAACTTTCATTTTTTTTGTTTGAATGGTTAAAAATCAAAAAGCCTTCCTGTGAGGGAAGGCTTTATTATCTTGAATATACAAAATATCAAACACCTTCCCCGTGCCGGGATGTCTTGGTGTTCTTCTTTGTATATGTTGTAATCACGCTCATTGAAGCGTAAAATTAACCTACGATTCTTTTTAAACCAAATTATTTTTAAAGAAATGTGATGATGATGTTGTGCCTGTCCAGGTTTTTTACCTGTGTAATACTAATTCTTATACCGATGATTTCAATAGCGCAAAACCGCTACGATGTGGTGATTACGGAATTTCTTTCCGATCCAACACCGGCAGTCGGATTACCTGAAAGCGAATTCGTTGAACTGAAAAACAGGTCCACAACAGACTACAATCTCCATAATTGGAATATCAGCAATGGTAATAGCTCTGCTACGATTAAAGTTGATTATATATTAAAAGCTGATAGCTTCTTAATTCTTTGCTCCAGTTCAGCAGCGGCTTCATTTGCTCCCTTCGGTGCTACCCTTGGTATTAGCGGATTTCCGGCGCTTAGCAATGACGAGGGAGCCATCGTACTCAGTTCAGGAACAGGTACTGTAATACACGCATTGCAGTATGACAAAAGTTGGTTTGATAATGACATAAAAGCTTCCGGAGGATGGAGCCTGGAAATGAAAGATCCGGATAACCCCTGTACGGGCATCGGAAACTGGACGGCCAGTATATCTGCCGACGGTGGCACCCCGGGAAAGAAAAATTCTGTGAATTCCGAAAATCCGGATCCGGAGGCTCCTTCTCTGATCCGGGCGATCGCCGTTGATTCAGTCAGTCTGGTTTTAATATTTGACGAACCCATGGACAGTGCGGCTGCTTCGGACATTAGTCATTTTGGCATTTCCAATAATGAGGGATCACCGGTAAAAGCAAGTTCTGTTGCACCATTTTTTAACCGGGTTGAACTCAGTCTTCAGTATCCGCTGGCTCCCGGAAAACTATACACCGTTTCTGTACAAAATCTCATGGATTGTAGTGGCAACGAAATCGGAATGCGAAATGAATGCAAAACCGGCCTCGCGGAAAAAGTTAAACCAGGGGACATTATTTTCAATGAAATTCTTTTTAACCCTCCATCTTATGGATACGATTACCTGGAATTGTATAACCGAAGTTCTGCCATTATCAATTGTTCTGAATTATGGATTGCCGCCAGGGAACTGACCGGAAATCTGAAAGATCCGGTAAACCTTGTTACAGAAGAACGTGCTTTTCTGCCCGGGGAATATTTATTACTTACCGAAAATCCTGACTGGATCCTGAGTCATTATCCGAATACTGATGTATCCCGCATGATACAGATAGGTTCGATGCCCACCCTGCCGGATGATCTTGGAAAAGTTGTGCTGCTGAATGAATCCGCCGATATCATAGATGAACTTGACTATGATCACCACTGGCATTCGCCACTTCTCTCCAGTGAGAATGGCGTCGCCCTGGAAAGAATCCGCACT
>DASSGT010000092.1:0-3061 GCA_035693345.1 Puia sp.
CGCAGGCGCGAGTGAATTGCTGATATCAAAAGTTGTCAGACTCGAATAGCCAACTGTGTAAAGGAATTTATTAATTATGCTGAACCTGGCCGTTGAACCGTTCGTAGCTGTTTTGTTAGGCACCGCGGCGCCGGGAGTCGCCATGGTTGCGGGCGTAGGTGCTATGGAACAATATGGACAACCACCATAAACAGGATAAACATTTACAGGTTCATAATCTACGGTTGTGTCCCTGGTTGTATATCCTATAATCACATTCACTGAGTCGGGATTCATGCTCCCTCCTGCAACATAACCGGGACCATAGAAATAATTGGCATGATCCGGGAAAACATTGGCGGCGAAGTTTTTTGCGACTACATCCAGCGGGTTACTGATATCAAAAGTTACCAGGTCACCATAAGCGTCCGCATATAACGTTTTTTCAGTGATGGCCATGTCTTCATTGCCGGGAATATTTATAAACGAAACATTCTTCGGACTGGACGGATCGCTGTTATCAATGACATGGATCCCCTTATAAGGTTCGGATAAATAAATATAGTTTCCTGCCACTGTAATTTTACCCGCAACAACAATACTTGTTGCAGGCTGGCTTTTGATCGACTCCCTGAATTTTGTGAGTACTTCGAAAATGGGTGTGCTTATCTTATAGGTCCTGGTTATTTTATCCTTCATGCACCCGGTAAATAAAAATGCAAGAAGAAACAGGAAACGGATATTATGTCTCCGCCAGATTTTCTGTTTCATAAAAGGGGTTTTGCGGTTGACCCTCAAACAAAACAGATCGTTGCATGGAAATTATTTTTTTCCCGGAATAAAAGAAATTTTCAAACCCGCATAGAAAAGATGTCCCGGGTTTCCATCATTGGTATTTACAAAACCGGTGAATCCATATTGTATCTGTGGCCCGATCTGCAATTCGCCTTTATACAATGGAAAACCAATCATCAAAGCAGTAACGCCATTTACCTGTATTTTTTTGGTTGCAGATAATTTTCAAAATATACGTTCGTATTCGGATCGTAATAAAGGGCATTGCTGCTCACAATATAACCCGGTGTCAAACCCAGCTCCCAAATGAAAGGTGTCCGTTTGCTTTTGTTTATTTGAAAATTGACCGACAGGGGAATTTCAATAAAATGATATTGATTGGTAAATGTCTGACTATTTCCGTTGTCATAATAACTCGTTGCAGTGATCAACTGGCCCATACTGTTACTGGTTACCAATGTCGTGTTTATCTTTATACCAGTCCGGATCGTCGTGGAATAATAATGATAATTGATACCCGCTGAGAACGAAAGACGTTTTGATAAATTTCTGCTTACATATGCCCCGGCGTCAAAGGAAAATCCCGGACTGATCTCTGAGGAAGAATTATTATTATTTCCGCCATTGGTCACGGGCGGCGCGTTGAGCGTTGCGTAATTTACAGGCGATAATGTCTTTACAGAATTAAAAAGATTCTGATTCAGATTTGAACTGCCTAAGCCTGCTGTGTAGCCTATTTTCCAGGTAGATGATTTCTTTTTTTGTTCCTTCATCTTTGCGGTTGTTGCGCCGGCAACAGAATTTTTCTTTGTCTTGTTTTGTGTAGTGCTGGAAATCATATTCCCGGCGGTAGAATCAGGAATCTTTTTGTTGCTTTTTTCAGCATCGGTTTTTGCTGATTGATTATTGTAATTATTTACTACAATGTCACCTGCTCCCGCTGCCGCGGCAACCTGTCCTGCATCATGGGTTTCTTTCGATTTTACACTTGTCTTTGCGTCTACCGTTTTTTTGCCCGCGCTTATACCACGGGCATGAGCAACCGTTTTTTGATTCAGGGACGAGGCCACTGTGACTTGTTTTGGTTTGGCAGTTGACCCCCGCATTTTGCGGGACAGGGGTTGACGGTTGTCCCCTGCATTTTGCGGGGCAGCAGTTGGTCCCCGCATTATGCGGGACAGGGGTTGTTCGGTCTGCTTTTTACTCCTGGTTTCCATCACTGGAATTTTTGCTATTTGATTTTCAGTATTTTTATTCGGAATAATTCGCGTTGTATTTTTATTCGTATTAAAATAATAAGCTCCTCCTGCCAACAATAAACCGGAAACAAAAAACAGCCAGAACAGCGGAGCACGGCGCTTTTTTTCTTTATTGATTTCCTTGTCTACACCGATCCAAACGGATTCAGAGGGTTCGAATCCCAGCTGGTCCATTTTTTCACGAACCCGTTTTTCAAATTCATTTTCTCGCATACATGTCCGTTTTACTATCCACAGTATTTTTGGTGATCCATGTTATCAGCAGTGCTCTTGCCCGGGCGTATTGCGACTTTGATGTGCCTTCATGTATACCCAGAATTTTCCCTATCTCCACATGCGTGTAGCCTTCTACGGCGTGCATATTAAAAATGGTCTGATAACCTGCTGGCAACTGCCGGATCAAATCGGCCAGTTCCTTTGCACTCAACATCAATTCGGGGTTTTCGTCCGAAACAAGGTGCAGGCTTTTATCTGTAAATGAAAGGTCGTATTGATAACGACTCTCGCTTTTTAAATAATTGATGGCCGTATTGACCATGATTCTTCTCACCCATGCGCCCAACTCGCCTGTACCATTAAACTGGTGCAGGTTTTTAAATACTTTTATAAAACCCTCCTGTAATACATCTTCTGCGTCGGACATGGATTTGGTGTAACGATAACAAAGTCCAAGCATCGAATGGGCAAAATAAGCATAGAGCTCCCGCTGTGCGGAAGCTTTTCCTCTCAGGCAGTCATCAATCAACTTGTTTTGATCCATCTGCTAATACACTGACATTTAAATGTGACAAAGCGTTGCATTTAAAGCGTAATGCTTAAAGCGCAAGGCGTAAAGCAAATATAGGCTAAGGCGTAAAGCTAAGGCTAAGGCTATTATAGGCTTAAAGCGAAACGCGCAAAGCGTAAAGCGAGTACAGGCTTATCGGTTGTCCCATAAGGCATAAATTGCGGGATAACAGGCTAATTTTCATCTTAAATACGACAACAGTGAAAAAAGCATCGGACAGGCGTCATTTTATACGTAAAAC
>DASSGT010000093.1:0-2657 GCA_035693345.1 Puia sp.
TAACACTCCAGGCTGACAATAAAGGTGAGGGAGGTATTTTTTCATTATTTGCCCTGGTCAGGCGCTTCGGGAAAAAAGCCTATATCCCGGCGATTATTGGAGCGGCCACTTTGCTTGCGGACGGAATCATCACGCCTCCCATTTCAGTCGCATCGGCGATTGAGGGATTGAACGGTGTTCACGGACTGGAAAATGCCATTGTTCCCGGCAACAACCTGACTGTCGGCATTGTAATTGCCATCATCAGTTTATTATTTTTCTTTCAAAGATTTGGCACCAAAATAATCGGGTCATCGTTCGGGCCCATTATGCTGCTCTGGTTCTCGATGATCCTTGTGCTGGGTCTTATACCGATTATGCATAATCCGGCCATCCTTGCTTCTCTCAGTCCTTATTATGGCATAGAATTACTCACCACCTATCCAAAAGGATTTTGGCTATTGGGTGCTGTATTTCTTTGTACGACGGGTGCAGAAGCACTCTACAGTGACCTTGGGCATTGCGGAAAGAAAAACATCCGGCTTACCTGGATTTTTGTAAAAATTGCGCTGGTCGTAAACTATATGGGACAGGGTGCATGGATACTTGCGCAACATACGGGAAAGCTGAACGGACTAAATCCTTTTTATGAGCTCATGCCGCATTGGTTTCTGTTGAGCGGTATTGTAGTTGCCACGCTGGCTACTATTATTGCCAGCCAGGCACTGATCAGTGGTTCATTTACGCTGATCAGTGAAGCGATCAGCATGAATCTCTGGCCCAAAGTAAAAATCAAGTTTCCCACCACCATCAAGGGTCAGATTTATATTCCAAGCATCAACACCATTTTATGGATTGGCTGTATCGGGATGATGTTTTATTTCAGGAAATCAGAACATATGGAAGCGGCCTATGGCTTTTCGATCATCATCGCGATGATGATGACGACAGCGCTTATGTTCGGCTATATGAAATTTGTGCGGAAATGGAATATGGTGATCATTTTTATCATCATCGGCATATTCTTTACTGTCGAGACGGCTTTTTTTGTTGCCAATGTTGCCAAAATCAAACAACGCTGGATGTTTCTGTTTTTTGAGTTCGGTCTGGTATTCGTGATGTATATATGGTTCAATGCCCGCAAAATCACGAATCGTTATCTCAATTTTGTTAATATCAGCAAATTCAGCAGGGACATTGTTGAGCTCAGCAATGACAGGGACATACCGAAATATGCCACCCACCTGGTTTATCTGACCAAGGCGAATATGGAAATGCAGATCGAACAAAGGATTATGGATTCCATTTTAAACAAGAAACCAAAACGGGCCGATATTTACTGGTTTGTTCATATTGATATTTCCGATTCGCCGTATACGATGGAATATGATGTGGTAGAAATCATAAAGGATAAATTAATACGGGTGGAATTCAGACTTGGTTTCAGGGTTCAGCCGCGCGTTCATAAGTTATTCAAAAAGGTGATGCAGGAAATGGTTCAGAATGCCGAGCTGGAATTTGCCTGTAAATATGAGTCCATGCAGAAAGACAATTTTCATGCTGACATCAATTATGTGATTATTGAAAGATTCCTCTCCGTTGAAAATGAATTACCCGTAAAGGAAGATTTTATCCTGGATGCCTATTTTTCGATCAAAGGTGTTGCGCAAAGCGATCAGAAGGCGTACGGGCTTGACAGTTCAGACACAATCATAGAATATTCTCCTCTTTTCATAGACCACAAAGACAAACTTCCACTCAGGCGCATCAGGCATGAGGCGGCCGGGCACTGACCTCCTGGTGGCATGATTATTTACCATTTTTCAAAGTTCGAAGGACACTGAAATCGCAGAAATCATGAAAATCAAAAAAATTCCAACCCTTTATAAGGGACAGGTAAATGCAGTGATTGAAACGCCACGCGGCTGTCAGAATAAATTCGATTTCGATCCAAAGATGGATGTTTTTATTTTAAGTAAGACTTTACCGATGGGTACCGTTTTTCCATTCGATTTCGGATTCATTCCCCAGACGCTCGGTCAGGACGGCGACCCACTCGACGTACTTGTCATCATGGACGAGCACGCGTATCCCGGCTGTCTCGTCCAGACCCGTTTACTGGGCGTACTGGAAGCCACCCAGGAAGAGAAGAAAGGAAAAAAAATTCGTAATGACCGGCTGGTGGCCGTTACTAATTGCTCTGTTCTGTATGAAAACATCAAAAACATAGATGATTTAAATAAGAGCATGGTGAAGGAAATCGAAAACTTCTTTATTGACTATAACAAACATGAAGGCAAACATTTCCAGCCCCTGGGCTGGAAGAATTCAAAAACAGCCATGAAGGTCATTGACAAGGCCCGGATATCCTGACGATTTGGACTATGACGCTTTGGCGCGGGTATTTTTCTTTTTTGGTACTTTTTTGCCCGCCTTTCTTGCCTCAGATAAGCCGATAGCAATTGCCTGTTTACTGCTTGTAACTTTTTTTCCGGATCTTCCGCTTTTCAGTGTCCCTTCTTTCTTTTCGTGCATGGCGCGTTCCACTTTTTTGCCCGCGCCTTTTGAATACTTAGGCATGGATTATTCATTTAAGTTTATAAATAAAATCAAAAATAATTCTGAAAAAATCGGGCCAGCAGCAGGGGCCGGACTCGGGATGAGGTGCTAGACGCTGT
>DASSGT010000094.1:0-2146 GCA_035693345.1 Puia sp.
GGTGGCGAACAATAGAATATGGACCGGTGGAAATAACTTTCTGGTCTTCTGCAATTTCTATAGTGGCGGAGGTAAAACTATTCTCCCTGAATACCAGATATACTATGAAAAATCCAACTATGGTAAATATTTCTCCTGCGATCACCAGATAAACCGGAACATCTGACCATTTAAAACGATGATCAAATCCGGGAACGAGCAGGACACCTATAAAAGCAAGTTGGGCAAAGTTTTGTATGGTCTTCTGACTTCTTTCCTTTTCGGCAACCGCACCGGCTCTGAGCCTTCGCTTCAGCAATTCCATATCCCTCTTCATCAAAAATAAAGTGATAAGAAAAGACGAGCTCCCGAATATGAACAGATAAACCCAGGCCTGCCAGAATTTTAATGTGCCGGCGGGTATAAAAAGCAGCAGTCCTAAAATGACGATAAGCCAGATAAGGCCGGAGAAAGCTTTTCTTTTTGTCTGATTATCCGGGTTCATTGTGCATTCCGCCAAAGATACACTGGTATACAAAATATTTGCGCCATCTTGCGTCATGAATCATTATTCAAAAAGTAATTTTTATGAAATGGTATCAATATATCGCATGTTTTTTCGCAGGACTATTCATTGCTAATTCGGTTCCACATTTTGTCCATGGTGTTTCCGGTGATGTTTTTCCTTCTCCATTTTCCACTCCACCGGGCAAAGGTCCTTCATCGCCTACTGTAAATGTTTTTTGGGGACTTTTTAATCTGGTTATTGGTTATTTGCTCATGCGTGCCGGGAAGGTCTCCAATCAAAGAGTGATGTCACTCATCGTCTTTTTTCTTGGTATTGTGGCCATGAGTTGGATGCTGAGTGTTGCATTCATGGAAAAACAAATGCAGTTTTAAAAACGTTTATATCTTCCACTTCAATCCGACCGCCGGATAAATCTCAAACCGGTTATCATTGAAATTCACATTATAGTATATATTGATTCGACCGCCGGCGAAAAAATGACCCTTCAGCTTGTACCATAACTGGGGTTCTCCGTAAAAAAATAGCTGCTTTCCCGATAATGTGCTAGTCATCGAATCGCCATGATTCCTGTTCGCCGTCCACAGATTGAAGTCACCAAGCAGCTCCAGGCGGTAATTGAAGAAGCCTTTATAAAAGTATAATGTCCACAGCAGATCATGCGAAGGTTTTGTAAAAGTTGTATACTGATAATCGAGGACCATGCTGAAAAACCCGCCCTGCCACTGAAAGGGATAAGCGACACCCGCGGCATAAGTATTCAGAATATAATAGCTGTACTGCTTCGGCTCCGTAACGCCGAGCCCACCGCTGTAGGAAAAGTGAAGAAAAATTTTGGGCTTCCAGAACCGAAGGGTTTGCGTTACCTGCACATAGGTTTTGCCGATATTATCAGAAGACCCCATCAGATCAGACTGCATCTTAAACAGAAAGGCTCCCGGCTTAATAAAAGCTTTTCCGGAATCCTGCTCCTTAAAATACTCAAAATAAAGCGTGGGATAGTTTTTTGCGTTTCGGGCAGCATCGACGGTATGTCTCAAATCGTAGAGCAGTTGCACATTCTGGGCGTCGGCATTCCTGATGAATAGTGTGGCCAGACATAAAAAAAGATATTTCATAACGATTTATTTGAAAACCGAATATCCGGCTGCGCCCAAAAAAGGGACGGAATTGGTACGGAAATCCTGCGTAATTCTATATTTGAAGGGAAATGCCGCTAAAAAGGAGCTCATGAATGATTTGGACAACCAGGCGTTTAGTGCACTATTCAAGGATGCCTTTGAAAAATGTTTCGGGCATGCGCTGGCTGGTCCGATGTCGGAAACTGAGAGCAAGCAATTTTATAGTAAGATTTTCGATCAGACCGGATTGGTGATCGGATGGAAAAGCCTGAAGAACTATTCTCTTTTTATACATGACGGCGGGACGAAATCGCAGAATCCGACAATAGCCACGATGGATACGCTGGCTCGATATGTTCTCGATGCACCTTATTTGTCGGAAACTGAGCGAAAGAAAAACGAAAGCCATTATCCTTTCTGGTTTGAGTATAAAGAAAAATTCCTCCGGCAGCCAACATCCAGGATTATATCAATACAGCATGACCCGTCGGCAAAACAATTTCCGATGGTTGTGAAGAAA
>DASSGT010000095.1:0-7801 GCA_035693345.1 Puia sp.
AGGCCTGGCTGAGATGCCAGCATCTGCGGAATTTTTAATGCCCGATATAAAATAATTTTACAGCAGAAATTTGAAAATGATATTGTTGCAAGATAAAAAAGTCGCCATCGTGGGCGCAGGTCCCGGAGGACTGACCCTCGCAAAGCTCTTGCAGCTAAAAGGTGCACATGTAAAATTGTATGAAAGGGATTTTGATAAGCATGCCCGCGTCCAGGGCTCGCCGCTTGATTTGCACGATGACACCGGACTGGCAGCCATTCGCAAAGCCAATTTACTAAATGAGTTCAGGCAGAATTTCCTTCCACAGGCAGACAGAAAACTCATCACCAATGAACGTGCTGAAATATTTTTCAGCGATCACGATATCAAACCGGATGAAAATTTCGGAAGTGATCATTTTCGACCCGAAATAGACCGTGGTACTCTTAGAAAAATATTGCTGGATTCTTTGCAACCGGAAACCGTAGTGTGGAACAGCCATTTTATTTCCATGGAGGCGCAAAACGAAGGTTGGTTGTTACATTTCAAAAACGGTTCATCCCATTATGCTGATCTGGTCATAGGAGCTGATGGCGCCAATTCTAAAATCCGTTCATATATCACCTATATCAAAGCTTTTTATTCGGGCATCACCATGCTGGAAGGCAATATTTACGAGGCAGCAAAAGCAGCACCGCACATGAATAAATTTCTTAAGGGCGGAAAAATTATGGCCTTTGGAAACTCAAAAGATTTGTTCATAGGACAGAAGGGAAACGGAGACATCGGTTTTGGTGCGAGTTTCAGAGCAGACGAAAGCTGGGCAACAAACAACGGCCTGAATTACGCCGATAGAATGCAGGTCCTGAATTGGTTTACAACAGAATACTATGGATGGAGCAGCATCTGGAATGAGTTGTTTGAAAATGCGGCCACACCTTTTGTTCCGCGTCCCATTTATTGCATGCCACCGGACCAGACATGGGAACCGATGTCGAATCTCACGATGCTCGGCGATGCCGCACATGTTATGCCGCCATTTGCAGGCGAAGGCGCTAATGTAGCCATGTGGGATGCGCTGGAACTGAGTGCACATTTAACAGGTGAAAAATACCATTCATTAAAGGAAGCCATTGCTCATTTTGAAATAGTCATGCGCAAAAGGGCAGCCGTTGCAGCAGCTGAATCACTCGAAAACGGCGAGAAAATGCACTCGGAAGGTGCATTAAATATAATGCTGCAATTTTTTAACGTGCATTAAAATGTGAATAGTGAAGAACTAGTAGCCACGATAATTAAAAATGAACGAATTTTAATTAAGATGTCTTACAGGCAATTTAAACCTGATGCCACATTGTCGCCCTACATTGATGCGTTTTGGGAGGTGACCAGTGATGATTCAAAATCATTCACAGAACGCATTATGCCGGATTGCTGTATAGATATTATTGTTAACCTGGGAACCGATGTGATGGCAGATGGCAGCGGCTTTATGATGAAAAATGAACGAGTCTATCTGATCGGCACGATGACACGTTATAAAGATACCATCCGGGAACCGGGCACACGCCTCATAGGTATTCGTTTTAAACCTGCCGGTTTTAGTCATTTCTATAATTATGGCCCTCTGCAGGAATTTACTGATACGACGGTTGAATTTGAAAAAAATCATATACCCCCGTTCCATATAATCAGCAGGGATTTCACTGAGGGTTTAAATCATTTTTTCCTTAAGAAATTATCGCCCGGCAGACAATCCATTTTTCAGATACTCGAACAGGTATACGAAAGACGGGGTCAGATACATGTAGTGGAACTGGCCAAAAATAATTTTATGACTCTCAGGCAGCTGGAGAGAATTTTCATCCGGCATATGGGCATCAGTCCGAAGGCCTTTATTAATTTTGTTCGTTATCAATTTGCCATTCAAAATATCCGGCAGAATTACCCGGCCCAAAGTTTAGTTGATTTGTCATTTGATTGTGGTTATTATGACCACGCCCATTTGGCCAACGAGATTAAAAAATATAGCGGAATTTCCCCCTCCCAATTATAATTTGTCGGATTTTTCCACAGATTGAATCAGCAGCCGCCAGTAGGTTTGTAAATAAAAAATGAAAACAAAAATTTTCGTTTGCTCATTATTCCTGGTAACGACTTTTTCCAATACAGGCTTCCGCCACAAATCAGATACTCAAATGAAACCACGTATAACTGTACTTACCATTGGTGTTGATAATCTTGAGAAATCGTATGAATTCTATCATAACGGATTGGGTTTGCCGTCCAAAGGAATCGTTGGAAAAGAATTTGAACATGGTGCCAGTGCTTTCTTCGAATTACAAAATGGAATTACACTCGCACTATATCCGCGCAGGCCTCTTGCCCTGGATGCCGCGATTCCCGTGTCTGCTCCCAGCGCGACCGAGTTTTCCATCGGGCAAAACGTAAGAAGCAAGTCAGCAGTTGATTCCACGATGGATCTGGCGAAAAAGGCCGGGGCCAAAATAACGGAACATGCGCGGGAAAGGTTTTGGGGTGGTTACAGCGGTTACTTTCAGGATCCTGATGGACATCTTTGGGAAGTGGTCTTCAATCCAAATATGATACCAGCTGATGAATGAGAAAAGTTCCCCTTCACGGCACCCGAATGATTCTTCTGTACAGCCGGTAATTATCTCCGCCCGGCCCTGATTCTGAAGATTTTAACTCTGAATTTCCCGATTTCGTTAATTTTTTCCCGATTGAGGGTATAACCTTTCAGGAAATGATATGATTTTCGCACTCAAACGAATACGAATGCGTGGCGGAAAATTATTAGCGGCTTTGATTTTTTTAACGGTTAGTGCAGGTGTCAGGGCTCAGTCAGCCGACTCATCCAAAATGCTTACCCCGGTGAACGTTACGGGAATAAAGACTGTAAACGGAGTGGGTCATTTACCAGATGTCAAAGGCAGCATCATTTATGCCGGGAAAAAGACAGAGGTGATCATCGTCGACAGCCTGGATGCAAATAAAGCCATTAACAATTCACGGCAGATTCTCGGAAGAATTCCCGGATTGAATATTGTGGAAACCGAAAGCAGTGGTTTCACCGCAAATGGGATTGCCACACGGGGATTAAATCCTATCCAGAGCATTGAAATGAATACCAGGCAAAACGGGTATAATGTCAGTGCGGATGTATATGGTTATAATGAATCTTATTATATACCTCCGATGGAGGGGGTACGCAGAATAGAACTGGTGAGGGGTGCCGCTGCTTTACAGTTTGGTGCCCAGTTTGGTGGCATGGTAAATTATATCACCGAAGACGCACCGGTTGGAAGAAAATTTCAGTTCACCACGTCAGAAACCATAGGTAGTTATGGTCTGTTTAATTCCTTTAATTCTGTGGGTGGTAACTATAAGAAATTCAGCTACTATGGATTCTTCCAATACCGGTTCATGCAGGGTTACCGTCCGAACAGTCAGCAGACACAGTTTTCAGGTTATGCAAAAGTCCAGTACAACGCGTCGGATAAAGTAAACATCGGCATGGAATACTCGTTGCTGAGAAACAGAATTCAGATGCCGGGCGGATTAACCGATAGCCTTTTTTATGCGAACCCAAAAACTTCCACCAGGGCCAGGAACTGGCTGAAGAGCCCATGGAATGTATTAACGGCTTTTGCCAATTTCACGCCTTCCGCAAAAACTTCCGTTGGTATAAAGGCGACTTATATATTTTCCAGCCGCTCGCTGGTTTGGAGAAATGAAGATGGCGGTCCGGAAGCAACGGATGATATCGATACGGTCACTCACCAGTACGTCCCGCGTGAGGTTGGAGTTGAAGACATGCACAGCATTGCCACCGAAGTGAGGGTGTTGACGAATTATCAGATTGGAAAAATCGCATCTACCCTGGCCGGTGGTTTTCGTTTCTCCTATGCATCATTTTTGAGACAGGGCGGCGGAGAAGGTACAACGGGAAGTGATTTTGATCTTTCTATTACCGGCGACTGGGGATATCATCTGGACTTTACAACGACCAACCTGGCACCCTTTGCGGAGAATATCTTTCGCTTTGGTAAAAATTTCTCGGTAACGCCGGGTGTTCGTTTTGAATATCTCAAAAGCACCGCATCAGGATACAAGACAACAGACGGTGTAAAACAAATACCACATGAAAGCAGATCGAGAACATTCCCGCTGTTCGGGTTAGGACTTGAGTATAAGACTTCTCCCAACTCGAGTCTCTACGCAAATATTTCGCAGGTATACCGGCCGATAGATTACAGCATGCTGGAACCATTCGGCGTAGCCGCACAAATAGATCCGAACCTGAAAGATGCTTATGGCTATAATTCGGATTTCGGATACCGGGGCACTATTAAGAATTATCTGAATTTTGATGTCAGTGTCTTCTACCTGGCGTATAAGGACCGGATTGCAGAAGTTTTGAGTACGGACTCAGCGGGCAACGAATATGCCTACCGCACAAATGCAGCCAACAGTGTACATAAGGGTGTCGAGGCATATGTTGAATTCAACATTCTGAAATTCAAAAACCCCAGATCCAAATCCGGGCTCAGCATTTTTAATTCACTCGGATATACCGATGCAAAATATACAAGCGGCGAGTTTAAGGGTAACCGCGTGGAAGCAGCCGCACAAATCATAGAAAGAGCCGGCCTGGTTTATTCTGTCAGCGGGTTTTCAGCCACCTTCCAGTACAGCTATGTGAGCGATGCCTATGGTGATGCTACGAATGCAAAAACAAGTTCAAATCCGATTGCCGGTTATATCCCGGCCTACACGGTTCTCGATTTCAGCGCAACATATAAATTCGATCATTTTTCCCTGAATGGGGGAGTCAATAATCTTGCGGATAAATCCTACTTCACGCGAAGGACAGACGAATATCCCGGACCCGGAATCATACCGGCTGTTGGCCGCAGTTTCTATATTGGCTTTAAAGCGATGTTATAAATGGGGAGATATTTTTTTTCCAAAACCAACCTCTTTTTTCTTTTGGGCATCCTTGCTGTGGGCCACTCTTCATGACAATGGCATTTAATGGCAGGAATACACTGGATTTGGTGCGCTCGCTTGCACTGGGTATAGGTGCCGCGGCATCATTGGGGTCACTGGCCTTTACTTTGCAGGCAGGCCAACATAATAGTTCTTTAACACTCATTCTGCTATTTTCAGCCTGGGTTTTATCACCGTTTTTAGCACTTCTTATTTCCTGTGTGCTTTCGCGAAAATGGTCTTCCAGGGCCCGCATATCACTTTATATTTTGATCATTGGAATTTCGATTGCATCACTCCTGTATTACGGAAGGCTGTTGTCAATGTCAGAAACCAAACCTGCATTTGTTTTTCTGATGATTCCCCTGATTTCCTGGATCATCATGATTTCTTCTTACGCTTTTCTGAGGTGATAGGAATGATGGGGAAAAGCAACGATGCCATTTTACCCGTATTTTTAAGAAGAGCAGGCAAAACCGCCTGTCTGGAAAAACAATTCCATAAAGTAAGATTTGTACTAAATGTCATTTTTATTCTATTTGCCGGATATCGGTTGGCTTACGTTTGCCGGGATGAAAAATTATTTTTCCCACCATAATAAGGGTTTTACAAGATTAATAAGACTAACATGCACAGTATGCCTGCTCTTCAGTTTCTGTAATGCCCAGAAACCTGTTTCTGATTTTTTAAAGGCGGAAAAGTCAATTGTGCTTTCCGTTAAGGGACGTATAGATCACATGGATGTGAATCTGAAAAATCAGATTGTTTATGTAGCGGCTTTGGGAAATAATTCACTGGAAGTGGTGGATATCCCCGGAGGCAAAGTGATTCACAGTATCACCGGGCTGAATGAACCACAGGGCGTGGGTTATGTCCCGCAGACAAACGAAATTCTGGTGGCCAACGGAGGAACCGGTGACTGCTATTTCTATAATGCCCGGAGTTTTGAAAAAACCGGTACCATTCATTTGAATTCCGATGCCGACGATGTGAGATATGATTCTGCATCGGAAAAAATCTATGTCGGATATGGTGATGGCGGAATTGCTGTCATCGATGCGGTGTCCCACAAGCAACTGGAAGATATCAAACTGCCTGCGCATCCGGAATCCTTTCAGATTGATAAAAATCTCAATCTTCTTTTTGTGAATCTGCCCGACGCACATATGGTAGGAGTCGTTGATCTGAAGAAATCATCCCTGGTCAAAAAATGGGAACGGGAATCCCCTTCTTCAAATTTTCCTATGGCCCTGGATCCATTGCATCACCGCGTGTTTGTCGGTTATCGTCATCCCGCCAAACTAATCGTTTATGAAGGCCTGTCAGGAAAAGAGATCAGTAATCTGACAATGACCGGCGATGCGGACGATTTGTATTATGATAACGAGTCAGGTTTTGTATATGTAAGCGGCGGATCCGGCTCCATTAGTATATACCAGTTTGCAAATGGAACCGTACCAAAACAAATAGCAACAATACCTACCAGAAATGGTGCAAGGACATCACTGCTGATTCCCCAGTTAAAACTTTTTGTTCTCGCAGAAAGAGCAGATGCCGGTAAGCCGGCGGATTTGGTTGTCTACAGGTTTAAAAATTTATGAGGCATTATAAAGCCGGTTAAATTTGCAATGGCTGAGGCGCACATTTGGCAACAACCCATCTATTTATGAGAAATCGAAAGCGGCTGAATTTATTTCTATTTCGTTATGTGATCCTTTTATTTCCCATTTGGCTAAGCCAGGTCGCCTGTTCGCAAACATTACCCGACTCACTTGTTCATTTGAGTGATGTACTTCAATTAGCAGAACAGCGATACCCTTTGATAAAAAGCAAAAGACTGGAAGTCCGGGCTTCCCAAAAAAATACCGAGGTTGTTAAATATAGCCGGATGCCAACGATTGATGCCAGTTACCAGGCAAACATTTCTACCGCAAATAATCTGACCGGTCAATTTTATCCTTACGGCATTTTACCAATGACCGGTCCTCCTTCAGTCGATAATATTTATACACCTGCTACCGGATCTGCCGCATCATTACTTCTAAATTGGGAGGCCCTAACATTTGGAATGCGTGATGCCCGGATTAATTCATCCATTGCCCAGACAAACACCAAATCAGCCGGTTTAAAGCAGGATATATTCAATCAGAATATCAATCTCGCCAGCATCTACCTTGATTTACTGCTTGCTCATGATGTTCTTCAGGTCAGTGAGCATAATCTGGAACGCGCAAAAGAAAACCTGCGTCAAAGCATTGAGCTGGCCACCAGTGGCATCCGTCCGGGAGTGGATTCTGCATCATTTCTATCAGAACTCTCCAAAGCAAAAATTGAATGGCTGAATGCAAAAAATAATCTGGAATCGGAACAGTGGCAACTGGCTCAATTCTTATTGATCAATTCCCTGCCTGTGCCCGCAGACAGTTCCTTTCTTCATCATCTTCCCACGACAACGGTTCAGGCCGATAATAATTTTACGAACCATCCGGCTGTTCAATACGCGGAAAGCCAGCTGGCTTTTGACAAATCCAAAGAAGACGTTCTTAAAAAGTCCTATTTGCCAAAGCTGACAGTCTGGGGAACAGCTTTCGGTCGCGGGTCCGGTTTTGAAGCAAATGGAGAAATAAAAACCTGGGATGGAATGGGCCTTAACAGGTATAATTATGGAGCAGGTCTTCAATTAAGTTTTCCCATATTGAAATTCGGAGAAGTCAGAAAACAACTCAGTGAACAATCCCTGCTTTCCCAGGCATCAGAAGAACGGTTAGCGAATACCCGAAACAATCTGTTCTATCAGCAACAACAGTAC
>DASSGT010000096.1:0-4068 GCA_035693345.1 Puia sp.
CCCAAAGGTTTTTGTGTAGTTGCGATTGGCCTCCCCTCTCCGTCATGGTATAAAAACACATTCAACTGATCGCCTACCCGGGTTCCCGGAGGCACAAAACGTTTGGGCATCAGAATACCTTCTTCCCCGTTATCCATGAAAACCCCCATATCCTTTACTTTGATAACTTTAAGCAGATTATATTCACCCATCCTTACCATACTGACCGGTTCATTTATAACAAAGGTAATTGGTTGGCATCACCGGATGAGTTCAATTTATTCAGCACCAATCTGCTAAAATGAAAAAAACGATTTACCTGGCTTTACTTATTTGTTTTGCCGGGTGCAAGGAAAATCCGAATGTTTTTGATTCTCTCTCTTCATTTTACAAACCTGTGACTGAACCGGTTTTGAGTCATGATTCGACGGCCGTTTTTTTTGACTCCCTGAAAAACGAAACCGTGCATTGGAAAAAAGCGGATGTGTTCAATCCGGCTGCTATTGTGCGGAATGACACAATTTATGTTTTGTCGCGTTGTGAAGATAATCCGGCTGCGAAACTGGGAGCGCGTACATCACGTATCGGTATTTCTGCCAGTGTGGATGGTATCCATTTCACTTCATTCAGTGAGCCTGTTCTTTACCCCGGAAAAGATGGTTTTCAGCAATACGATGATCCCGGAGGATGTGAAGATCCACGCATAGTTCAAACAGAAGAAGGTTTATATGTACTTGCTTATACTTCCTGGAATTATAAAATACCCCGATTATCAATTGCTTTTTCAAAAGATCTTTTCCATTGGGAGAAAAAAGGACCCGCGTTCGACAAAGCGTACAATCATAAGTTTTTAGATATCGCCAGTAAGTCAGCTTCAATGATTACAAAAATGGTGGATAATAAAATCGTGCTGGCGAAAATTGCCGGTAAATACTGGATGTATTGGGGAGAACGATTCGTAAACCTTGCATGGTCTGAAAACCTGTACGACTGGTATCCGGTCCTGGACAAGGCAGGCGATCTGAAAAAGACGATGGAAACCAGGCCGCATTATTTTGACAGCGACCTGGATGAATGTGGTCCTCCAGCTTTGATGACTGACCGCGGCGTCATGCTGATTTATAATGGTAAAAACGCGAATAATCCAAAAGATGCCGATCCTTCTTTGCCGGAAGGGACCTATTCCACGGGCAGGGTTTTTTTCGACCCAAAGGATTTACAAACCATTCTGATTCGTTCTGACGGACCCTTTTTGAAACCCACGCTGCCCTATGAAATCAGCGGACAGTATACAGCAGGAACTACCTTTGCCGAAGGTTTGGTTTATTATAAAGGAAAATGGATTCTGTATTATGGAACGGCAGATTCCTTTGTAGGTGTCGCGATTTCCAAATGAAGATTTTATTTTTACTTCAATACAACTTAAATTTAAGGGCGATAGCATAACAGGTATCGCGTAACGACGGATTAGCTCTCTTCAAATAACGTACTTCAGCATGATTCGTTCTGTTATTACAGGCTGTGGATCCTATATTCCTCCTTTTGTACAAACCAATCAGGATTTTGCGGAGCATGAATTTTTTACTGCGGAAGGTCTGCCATTGCCGGTTGATCCTTCAGAAGTCGTCAGCAAGTTCAAAAAGATTACGGGTATTGAAGAAAGGCGATATACAACAGACGATCTGAATGCTTCTAATATCGGATACGAAGCAGCCAAAAAAGCGATCGAAGATGCCGGCGTGGATCCTGAAACACTGGATCAACTGATCGTCGCACATAATTTCGGAAACGTAATCAAGGACACCATTCAAACGGCCGCTGTTCCTTCTCTGGCCAGTCAATTGAAACATGCATTGGGAATCCGAAATCCAAATTGCATAGCATTTGATATTTTATTCGGATGCCCCGGGTGGCTGCAGGGCCTCATCCAGGCAGATGCCTTCTTTAAATCAGGAATGGCGAATAAGGCGTTGATCATCGGTACAGAAACATTAAGCCGTGTGATTGATATGTTTGACCGGGATAGCATGATTTTCAGTGATGGCGCCGGGGCCGTTGTGCTGGAGAAAAAGGAAGGTGACAAAAATTCATCGGGTATCATGGCCTATACTGCACAAACGCATAGCGTGGAAGAATTTGACTATATCAATATGGGAAAATCGTTTTACCCCGATAGCAATCCACGTATCCGTTATCTGAAAATGAAGGGCAGAAAGGTTTATGAATATGCTCTGAAACATGTGCCCGAAGCCATGAAAGACTGCGTCGATAAAGCCGGGATATCCATCCGTGATATAAAAAAAATATTTATACACCAGGCAAATGAAAAAATGGATGACGCTATTATAAAGAAATTATACCTTCTTTATGGAATTAACAATCCGCCTCTTAATATTATGCCGATGAGCATCAGCTGGCTTGGCAATAGTTCAGTGGCGACCATCCCCACCTTATATGATCTGGTACGCAGACACCAGTTTCCGGAACATACGCTGACAACCGGTGATATCATTCTCTTTGCATCTGTCGGAGCGGGAATGAATATTAATGCTGTTTGTTATAGATACTAATAGGCTGAAGGCTGAAGGCTAAGGCTTAAAAATCCGGTAAAAAAAAGATATTAAATATTGATTTATCTTCAAATCCATAAATGAGAATTATAATGATTACAGGCCCGATTGTACTGGTGGAAGATGATGAAGACGACGCAGTCATTTTTAGCGAAGTTCTGAAAGACCTCGATATTCCCAATCGATTGATTTCATTTATTCACCCTGCGGATGCCTATCATTTTTTAGATAGTAATGAAGAACAGCCATTCATCATCATCAGTGATGTGAACCTGCCGGGTATGAGCGGACTTGAATTCAAAAACAAACTGGACCACAATGAGAAATTAAAAAAGAAATCCATTCCATTTATATTTTACAGTACTTCAGCCGAAAAAAAATATGTCAATGAAGCATATTTGCATTTAACCGTTCAGGGATTTTTCCTGAAGGGTCAGAGTATGAAGGAAATAAAAGATGAGCTAAGGATCATTTTTGAATATTGGAAAATATGCCGGCATCCGAATACCTGAATTCGAATCATTGATTGGCAGTCTCAGAATGGAGGCAGTCCTGATTTTATCCGGAGTTTATTTTGACGCTTCCGCCGAGAAGTGATAGGAGCCCGAACCGGCTTGCAATTCAACATAGTTTCCCTCTTTACCCTTTACTACAAGTTCTTTTTCGCCCGATAAGGGCTTTCCATTTTCCGAAATAGAAGCTGCATCGTTTGCCGGTATATAGATGGTCGCGGTCGTATTGGAAGGAATTTCAACATCCATCGAAAAGATTCCATTATTCTCTTTCCAGTATACAGTTAATTTACCATACCCTGTTTCCAACTCAGCACCGGCATAGCTCAGGCTTCCCCCGGTATGCGGACGGATCCTGATCTTTTTGTATCCTGCTCCATCTTCATAGGTATCGAGGCCTGTAATATTCCGGTACATCCAGTCACCAATCGCACCATAAGCATAATGATTGAATGAATTCATGCCGGGAGTCTGAAAACTGCTATCTGGCTTTTGCCCGTCCCATCTTTCCCAAATTGTGGTGGCGCCCATTTTGACAGGATATAACCAGGATGGATAGGATTCCTGCAACAATAATTTATATGCCACTGTATCATATCCAAAACGTGTCAGCACCTCGCACAGATAGGGTGTTCCCAGAAATCCTGTTGTCAGATGATTATCGTAGTCCTGAATATTATTCACCAGACGCTTCGCAGCCTGTGCCCTCAGGGAATCCGGCAACATGTCAAATTGAAGAGCCAGCACGTAAGCAGTTTGCGTTCCGGATACCAGGCGGCCGGAAGAGGTCATATATTCCTTCAGAAATGCATCTTTTACATTATGCAGCAATGCTGAATATTTCTGGACATCGTCCTCTTTATTTAAAACTTTTGCCGCATTGACAAGCAACTGGGCTGAGTGTGCAAAAAAACATTGGGCAATTAAATATTTATCTGTAACAGCAGAACGCCCGTCATTATCATCGGCGGGCCGGTAGAACAGCCAGTCACCAAAATGAAAACCGG
>DASSGT010000097.1:0-7429 GCA_035693345.1 Puia sp.
TCTTAAAAACTTCCTTTGAAAACTGGTCGTCAATATTTTTTGGACTGTAGTGTATTTCCTCGAGCAGTTCACTGACATTTCTTAATATTCTCTCGTATTTGGAAGGCGGATTCGGTTTAAAGGCAAAAGTTTTCAGTGCTATTGCAATTCCAATAACGGATATGAACAGGACGATGGGTAAATTCCTTTTATTCAACATATGGGAGAACAATTTAGACATTGTTCAAAAATAACGATTAATGCTTCTGTATTGTTGTTACGGAGGCTAATATTAACCACCCCTTACGTTAACGGCAAATATTATGTACGACTGGCATCGTATGTTAATGTCCTTTGATGATTCTCCTCTGTACGATTAAAAATTATTATCCTGCTAATCCATCAAAAATTTGAAATTCTCGAATGTCCCATTTTTCCTTAAATTTGCCGTCCCAAATGGTGGTTGTAGCTCAGCTGGTTAGAGCACTAGATTGTGGTTCTAGGGGTCGCGGGTTCGAACCCCGTCATCCACCCATTTTTCTCTTTTCGGAGTTTTCCCCTGTTTTTACGAATTCCTGTCGTTAACAAGCTCTTAGCAAGGGGTTCAGGCACGTTCCTTGAACTTTAAAACTTCCAATAGACCCATAATGAAATTTTTTCTGCGTTGTTATTTTTCGGGATGTTTGTTCATCCTGATTTCTGTCGCAGTGTATTCACAGGATTCTACCCGAAAAAGTTTACCGGCATCAACTCCTGATACGGCGGGTCCGGTTTCCCGAAATTCAAGGGATACAGTCTCACAGACAAAATTAAAAGACTCAATTCCAGTCACAATAAAGGATACGTCCCTTCCGAAACCCGGCTTTTCAGCAGCCGATTCGGCACACCCCAACACAGGAGATTCGATACGCCGCACGACCAGAAAAGCGGTTTCCGCTGTCGGATCAGCTGGATTTTCCTCAAACCGGCGCAATGGCGGCGGAAGGCAGTCTCCGGCCATTGGTCATTTCTATGGACGAATTGTGGATGCAAAAACCAATAAGGGGCTGGATGGAACATCCGTTCAGCTTGTGATGTCAGTATATGATACAGCTACACATAATCGTCGTGATTCCGTAGTTCGTGGAGCAATTACCCCATCCAATGGTGATTTCAGTTTCGAAAATCTTCCCATTTTGGGTAGTTATCGATTAAAATTAACCGCGATTGGTTATAAGGCGGTTGATCAACGGGTTGCTTTTAATCTGACCGATGCCCAAAGTGCCGATCCGGAGCAAAGGCTGGGCGCCATTGATAAAGATCTGGGAAATATAAAAATGGAAATTGATCCCACCAGCCTGCAACAGGTAACGGTTACCGCGGACAAGCCGCTGATTCAGCTGGGCATAGACCGAAAAGTGTATAATGTGGAAAAAGACCTTTCAGCTTCCGGGGGAACCGCGGTAGATATCATGAAAAATATTCCTTCCCTTGCGGTTGATATTGATGGGAATGTAACATTGCGAAATGCAGCACCCACGATTTTTGTGGATGGTCGTCCCACTACACTTACCCTGGACCAGATTCCGGCAGATGAAATCGAGAGTGTGGAAATCATCACGAACCCGGGCGCCAAATTCGATGCCTCGGGTGGTGTTTCCGGCATATTGAATATAATCATGAAAAAAAACCGCAAAGCGGGTTATAATGGAGCTCTGCGGGCTGGGATCGATAAACGGGGAGGATATAATTTTGGTGGTAATCTGAATGTAAAGGAAGGGAAATTCAATTTTTTTGGTAGTGCCAATATAAATCACCGTAAAACGATTTCACCAGGCACAACAGATCGTCTCACTTTTATAGCCAATCCGGAATATCAGCTACACCAGGTGGACAGTAATGTAAACAGTAGTCATTTTGAATTCGGAAGACTGGGATTTGACTATTTTATGGACAACAGAAATACATTTTCGATTTCCGGAACCCTGGTTCATGGAACTTCGAAGCCATATACAAATAGCAATATCACGCAGGATACCTTATATGACAACGGTTATTCCAACAGTTCATTCACACAGCGTTATTCCAACAATTCCACTGAGTTTAATAATAAATCGGGCATGACCAGTTTCAAACATAATTTCCCGAGATCAGGAGAAGACTGGACCGCCGACGCCAACTATTCTCATGGAGAAACCAACAGTATCAATCAAACAAATTCTTATTTATACAACAACCCGGATGGACCGTTGTCGGGTATTTATAAGCAACAAACGAATTCTTCCGCAAAAAATGAATTCATCACCGCACAAACGGATTTCACCAACCCATTTACGGAAAAATCAAAACTGGAGGCAGGGGGCCGGATCGCTGTACGTAATATCAGCAACCTGAATAATTTCTACACAATAGACAGCGCCGGATATCTGGTTTATCAGCCACTGCTTTCATCGAACTATAATTACCACGATCAGGTTTTAGCCGGATATATTCAATATTCAAATACGGAGGGAAAATTTGGTTTTCAACTCGGCTTGCGTGCTGAAAATTCAAGTTATCATGGTACGAACACCTTCGCTGAAAACGATCCGGTTAATCAGGGTAGTTTGAAAGATACCACCGGTTCGTTCAGTAATAATTATCCCATCAGTCTTTTCCCGAGCATATTCCTCACACAGAAATTGAACGATGATCAGAGCCTCCAATTGAACTATACGCGGAGAATCGACAGACCCAGCTTTCTACAGCTCTCGCCGTATACCGATTACTCAGATTCACTGAACCTGAGCAGGGGTAACCCAAATTTAAAGCCCCAGTTTACGAATTCGTTTGAAATGTCCTATCAGTTAAACTATCAGAAAAATACCTTTCTGAGCTCCATATATTATAAATATACTACAGACCTGATTACACGTTATCAGACAAAAGAAGTGAATCCACTGACAGATTCAACCGTCTTAATCAACACATTTATAAATGCGAATTCCAGTTATATCGGTGGATTGGAACTGATAGGACGAAATAATCTGACCAGCTGGTGGGATGTTACTACGAATCTGAACTTTTATACATCTAAAATCAATGCCGTGGATTCAATTGAAACGGCGCCCGCCAGCATTAGCTGGTTCGCAAAAATAAATATGACTTTTAAAATTCCGAAGAACTTTACACTTCAGGTAACCGGCGATTATACCTCCAAGACCGTCCTGCCGCCAGGTGGAACCGCCGGCCCGGGGGGTGGTGGTGGCAGAGGCGGGACAGTCAGCGGAAATGCGCAGGGTTATTCCCTTCCCACAGGAGGTGTTGATGCTTCCCTGAAATACGAATTCCTGAAAAACAAGACTGCCAGCCTCACTTTCAGTATAAATGATATCTTAGCGACCCGTCGTTCGGATGTATATATTAATTCCCAGTATTCTACACAACACACCGTACGATACAGGGATCCGCAGTTTTTCCGTCTGCAGTTTAATTATCGGTTTGGAAAGGTTGATGTATCCCTCTTTAAACGAAAACCAAAGCAGGAGGATCCGGATAATCTCCAAAATGGTGCTGATACTCCTCTTACTCAGTAAGTTAGGGAACCATTTATACCCTGGGGCCAAAAGTGGTCATTTTTTACTTTCAATGTTATACTGTAAAATTGCACGCCTTAGGGTCGTTTAAATCATCTAAAATAGCATGGCGAAAAATTTATTGATCGTGGAGTCCCCGGCAAAAGCCAAGACAATTGAAAGAATTCTGGGGGAGGATTTTGAGGTAAAAAGCTGCTATGGTCATATCCGTGATCTTGAGAGGGCGGATATGGGTATTGATCTGAATAATAAATATAAGCCCCGATACATTGTACCTGAAGATAAAGAAAAGGTTGTCAAGGAATTAAAAAGTATTGCCCGGAAATCAGGCGAAGTTTGGCTGGCAACGGATGAGGATCGGGAGGGAGAAGCCATCAGTTGGCATCTGTGTGAGGTGCTGGGGCTGGATCCAAAAACAACCAAACGGATCGTTTTTCATGAAATAACCAAACCCGCTATTGAAACGGCTGTCCGGAGCCCCAGAACGGTTGACATGAATCTGGTCAATGCACAACAGGCCAGACGTATACTGGATCGGATCGTAGGGTTTGAACTGAGTCCCGTACTCTGGCGGAAAATGAGCATGAAAAATAATCTCAGTGCGGGCCGGGTGCAGAGCGTGGCGGTACGAATCATTGCAGAAAGGGAAAGAGAGATCAACGCCTTTAATCCCCAAAGTACATTCCGGATAGAAGCTTCTTTTTCGGCAAAAGACATATCCGGAAAAAATGTCATTTTTTCTGCCGAAGGCAAAAAATATTCGGACGAGAAAACGGCGGAAGATTTTTTAAAATCCTGTCTGAAGGCTGACTATACCGTAACGGATATACAGATCAAACCAGGCAAGAAATCACCTGCGGCTCCCTTTACAACTTCCACTTTGCAGCAGGAAGCTTCCCGTAAGCTTGGTTATGGCGTAAGCCGCACTATGCTACTCGCTCAAAAATTATATGAAAGTGGTAAGATCACCTACATGCGAACCGATAGTGTGAGTCTGAGTGATACAGCCATGGACAGCCTTAAAAATGAAATCAACAGTAAGTACGGAAAAAAATATTATCAGAAACGTGCTTTTAAAAATAAAAATGAAAGTGCGCAGGAGGCTCACGAAGCCATCCGCCCGACCTACATGGAAAATGACACGGTCGATGATTCCGATCTCCGTCGTTTATATGAATTGATCTGGAAAAGAACAATGGCGTCACAGATGGCAGATGCGGAACTCGAAAAAACAACTGCCATTATTCAGATATCCACCAATAAGGAAGAACTCAAAGCCAGTGGTGAGGTTTTGAAATTTGATGGATTTTTAAAAGTATATCGTGAAGACCGGGACGATGATGAAATTTCAGACGAGGAAAATCAGGAAGGCATGTTGCCTCCTTTGTCAGTAAATCAAAAACTGCCTTTCCTGGAAATGCTTGCCACAGAGCGTTTCAGTCGTCCCCTGCCCCGGTACACGGAAGCATCGCTTGTTAAAAAACTGGAGGAGCTGGGTATTGGAAGGCCTTCAACATATGCACCCACTATTTCCACGATTCTCAAAAGAGGATATGTTGAGAAACGCGACAAAGAAGGTGTATTGCGTGAATTCAGGGTACTCAAATTAAAAGAAAATAAGATCAGTAAGATTTCCGAACAGGAAACAACAGGTGCGGAAAAATCAAAATTATTCCCCACCGATCTCGGACTCGTGGTAACTGATTTTCTCAAGTTATACTTTGATGATATCATGGATTATAACTTCACTGCACGGATTGAGGCAGAATTTGATGAAGTTGCAAGTGGTAAAATCGAATGGAATAACATGATCGATGATTTTTATATTCCATTTAAGAAAGATGTAGAAAATACCATTGAAACCGCCGAACGTATCAGTGGGGAAAGAGAACTGGGGGTGGATCCAGTTTCCGGTAAAAAACTGATTGTGCGCATGGGTCGCTATGGGCCGATGGCTCAGATTGGTGAACAGAACGATGAGGAAAAACCTCGCTTTGCCAAATTAAAAAATACGCAAAGTATTGAGACCATCAATCTGGAAGACGCGCTTGAATTATTTAAACTTCCACGAAATCTGGGTTCTTTTGAAGGCGCAGATGTTACCGTGAGTATCGGAAGATTCGGACCTTACATTGCCCATGACAAGAAATTCTATTCACTCGGAAAAGAATTTGATCCTTATACAATCAGCTTCGAAGAAGCCATCCCCATCGTTGTGGAAAAAAGAGCTGCCAAAGAACAAAGAACCATTAAAGTTTTTGAGAAGGAGAAAATCCAGTTGCTTCGCGGACCTTATGGACCCTATATCAAACAGGGACTCCGCAATTATAAAATCCCAAAAGAAAAACAGGATAAAGTAGAAACACTGGAATTACCTGAAATCAAAGCCATCATCGAAGACGTGAAGGCCAATCCTCCTAAAAGAGTTCCGAAGAAAAAGAAATCCTCATAAGATTTTTAAAAATCCTGCGTTATCCAATCAGAGAAGACACATTCTTTCCGGAAATAAACATCCGGAAAGGGTTTGTGGATAAGATTGTCATTGCATTTTTTTTAACTTCTGCGATATTCATCCCGTTAACCCTGACTGTATATCGCTTGAAGGAAAACCATCCACCCCATGCAGGAATCAAAAGAAATTAAAGCTTTGCTTCATCTGATAGATGATCCGGATGAAGAAGTTTTTACTACGGTCAGCAACCGGATCATCAGCTACGGCAGGGGTATTATCCCCAATCTGGAATATCTCTGGGAAAATACTTTACAGGATACGATCCAGGAGAGAATTGAAATGCTCATTCACCGGTTACACTATCGAGATCTGACTGAAGATTTCCAGAGATGGAAAACCAGCAGCTACCATGATTTACTGACCGCCAGTTTGCTGGTATCAAAATTTCAGTATCCGGATCTGGCAACCAGCCCTGTACTGGAAGAAATAGAAAAACTTCGCAGAAATATCTGGTTGGAATTAAACAGTTATCTCACGCCATTAGAGCAGGTCAATGTGCTGACCAGCATAATTTACGGTTATTATAATCTGAAGGGTACCGAAGTCGGATATCAGCACCCCGATGAATTCCTTATTCACAAAGTGATCGAAACCAAAAGAGGAAATACCATCATCAACGGAATCGTTTATTTGCTGCTGAGCGAATTACTGGACATACCGGTAAAGGCCATTAATATTCCCAGACAGTTTGTACTGGCATACATCAAGCCCGAACTCGCCGATGAAGACAATAACAAAGCTGCCATCGACCGCATCGAATTTTTTATTGATCCTATGAGTGGCCAGGTATTTACTCAAAAGGACGTAATGAATTACTTCAACCGCATTGCGATCACTCCATCCGATATTCATTTCAAACCTTCCAACCATATCCGGATCATGCAGTCTCTGCTGGAAGAATTCAGCAAGTGCTTTGATAATGAGTCAAACCTGTATAAGAAAACAGAGTTGCTCATGCTTTCACGAATGTTGAGTGAATAGCATGATATAAAATCTGATTTTCGCCGCGACCCTCATCCGCAATTATTGTAAATTGGCTGAAATTTCAGCTGTCATGCCCGTTAAGTACCGGCTAAAGACCATTTTCGCCTGCCTCTTATTCTCTCTGTGCTGTTGCATGGCAAACGGTCAGGTTAAAAAACGTGCCATCCACAGGCCAAAAGTGGATTCGACAACGCTCGATTTGAATAGCCGTATTTCCGACTCTATACTGAACGAAAAAGAAATCAAGGATACGACGGTTCCAAATATGGTCAATAAGGTTGAGTCATATTCCTTCAGCCTGAATCGTGCGGAAAATTTTTTTGAAAAAAGACTGGATACGGCGGGCATGCTCAAATCGCTTTCAGGACTTGAACGTGCATTGAATTATTTTCATAATAAA
>DASSGT010000098.1:0-6198 GCA_035693345.1 Puia sp.
GACCCCTCTGCCAAGGGTGATCAATGTGGTAGCTACAATCATTCCTGTCGGATGTTCAACCCAATAGAACCTGTAAAAAGTGTCCTTCATCAGTACAACTCCTTCCGGCAATCCACTGCTCAAAATTCCAAATCTGCCAAAAAATAAAAGTATAAGCCCGATTAACAGCGTGGTATGCGTAAAAATCATTGTAAACAGCCAAAGCTTGGTATCTCCTTCACGAAGTTCCCGTTTTTTGATCCAGCCTATCAGACTTTGAACAATTGATAGAATCAGTAAAATGAGAATGACCCAGCGAAGTATACTGTGAATTTGCAGCAGAACAGGAAACATAAAGTTAGTTTGGTATGAAATTAAAGCATTTACATATCTGAAAGCGAATGCGGGAAGGAATGATTTAAATTTGCGGATGCCCTGCCAAAAATATCCAGTCTATTTTTTATTGTTGATTTTACTCATAAATACTGCCTGCAAAAACAAAAAAAATGATCCCAACACACCCGTTTCAGCAGTGGAAACCAATCCATTTTATAACAGCCTTAATGACAGCATAAAAAAGTTCCCGGCAGACGCTTCCCTGTATTTAAGAAGAGCTGTACGCCTTACACAGGAAAATGCCCACGAACTGGCATATGACGATTTTCAGAAAGCCTGGACGCTGCAGCCATCGATTGAAAACGCATTGCCCTTTGCGGCGAATCTCGCCATATTGGGAAAACATACCGATAGAATCAGATTGCTGGAAAAGACATACCAGCTAAATAATTCCAATCCTCAGGTGCGGAGGTTATTGGCGGAAGCGTACGCAGGCTTTGGGAAACCTGAGAAGGCCCTGCTGATTTATAACGATATGATAGCAAAAGATTCCCTTGATCCGGAAACGTTATATGAAAAAGCCTTGTTATTGGAGCAATTGAAAGACACGGCACAGGCCATCGCCTCATTACAAAAGGCTTATTCAATGCAGAGCGTCGATACTTACGGTCTCGAACTCGCTCATTTGTATGCTGAACAAAAAAATTCCAGGGCGCTTGAGATTTGCAATTCCATACTAAGAAAGGACTCAGCGTTCATGTTAATAGACCCGTTCTTCATAAAGGGAATCTATTTTGCAAACATGAAAATATACCCCAAAGCCATAGCGCAGTTTGACTCATGCATTCTCAGGGATTGGAAAACGACCGATGCATATCTTGAGAAAGGAAGGGCCTATTTCCATATGGGAAATTTTAATGAGGCCCGGAAGACTTTTAACATGGCGATTACCGTTTCCAATACAGATCCGGATGCTTATTACTGGCTGGGTAGATGTTATGAAGCACAACACAAAAGGGAAGACGCCGTTAATAATTACCGGAAAGCCCTTTCACTGGATCAGAATTTTATTGAAGCAAAGCAAAGGATGGATCTCCTCGAGCGGGGATTTGTTCATCCTTCACACTAACAGTACATTTGTTTTTAGCCATTGCAAAAAAATACTACATGCCCCTGATCGCGCCTTCACTGCTTGCATCTGATTTTCTGCATCTGGAAGATGCATGCAAAATGATTAATGAAAGCGAGGCCGATTGGCTGCATCTGGATGTCATGGATGGAAGGTTTGTTCCCAATATAAGTTTCGGCATTCCTGTGATAGAACATATCCGAAAGGCAACAAAAAAAGTTTGTGATGTACACCTGATGATCGAAGAACCTGAAAAACTGACACCCGCCTTTAAAAAGGCGGGAGCCGACATTTTGATCGTTCACCTGGAGACATGCAGGAATCTTCACAGCAACATCCAGCAAATACGCTCCCTGGGTATGAAACCCGCCGTAGCCATTAATCCTCATTCGCCGGTTGAACTACTAAAAGACATATTGGAAGATCTGTTCCATGTACTCGTCATGTCAGTCAATCCCGGTTTTGGCGGTCAGTCATTCATTCCTCATTCTTTGGAAAAAGTAAGAGAGCTGAAAAAAATGATAACCGGGACGGGAAAAGATATTCTGATAGAAGTTGACGGTGGAATCACACTTGAAAATGCACCCTACCTGGTAGAAGCCGGTGCGGATATCCTGGTTGCCGGCAGCAGCATATTCCAGGCTAAAGATCCAAAAGAAACCATCCGGCTGCTGAAGCGGATCGCATGAGGAAACATCTGTTCATATTTTTTTTATTATTCCCATGTATACATCTGCTTGCCCAAAAACCACGTGCGGTCATTTCCGGAAAGATTTTGGATGAAAATGAAAATCCCTTATCCGGAGTATCCATTGTTATGTTAGGCAGGGAAACCGGAATGGCAAGCAGCGATTCCGGCACTTTTAGAATGCATGTCCCGGCCGATAAAGCGTTCGCACTTGTTTTTTCTTACACCGGATATAAAAGTCTTCAACAGAATTTTATACTGAACGATCAGGAAGAGGAGCATGTTACAATTCGGATGGAACGATCCGGGTCGAAATTGGATAGTATAACGGTTACGGACGAACGCGACCGCAAAGAAGCAGGTCTTATTCGTATAAATCCTAAAGATGCTATTAATATACCAACGCCAACGGGCGGTATTGAAAGCCTCATCAAAGTATACGTTGGATCAAACAATGAACTCACTTCCCAGTATTCTGTCCGGGGCGGTAACTATGATGAAAACCTGATTTATGTAAATGATTTCGAAATTTTCAGGCCTTACCTGGTGAGCAATGCACAACAGGAAGGATTGAGTTTCATAAACCCGGAGATGACCCGCAATGTAAATTTTTATAACGGAGGGTTCCAGGCCAAATATGGCGATAAAATTTCGTCCGTACTGGATATACAATATAAAAAACCCGTGGAATTTGGAGGTTCTGCCTATATCGGTTTACTGGAACAGGGTCTTGAATTGGAGGGTACTTCTAAAAATAAAAAATTCAGTTACATTATAGGAGCACGAAACAGAAATTTTACAAACCTGCTGAGCTCACAGGAAACAAAGGGAGATTATATACCCTCATCAACAGATGCGCAGGGATTATTTACCTATCAATTGAATGATAAAAACTCCCTTGAATTATTTACAGTTTATTCCCAGACGTCTTTTAATCTGATTCCTTTATCTGCACAGTTAAGTACTGCAGTATTCTCTCCGTATTTTTCAGCTAACCTCGGACTTGATATTTTTTTCAGCGGACAGGAAAAAGACAAATATAAAACCGGCCTGGTTGGCCTTACCTGGAATCAGCAGATAAATACAAAACTGAAATTGAAATGGATGATTTCCAGTTTTAGTGACAATGAAAGCCAGAACTATGATATTACGGGGGACTATCTATTTGGCGAAAGGGATTTTGACAAATCCAGTGTGGAATTTGGGAAAATCGTAAACCCGCTGGGCATTGGAAGCAATCAAAATTTTGCCCGTGATAATTTGAATATACATCTGTATAGTTTCTCACACAAGGGATATTTAAATAAAGGCAATCAATATTTGCAATGGGGAGTGTCGGCCGAATTGCAGACAATCCAGGATCAGCTGCATGAATGGAGTTATGAAGATTCGGTGGGATATTCATTGCCTCTTAATCCTGGCAGCCTTGATCTGAATAATGTTGTAAACGGAAATAATAATCTGCATATCGGAAGATTTGCAGGCTTTTTCCAGGACAATATCAGTTTTAAAAATAACCCGGCGTTCACATTACAGGCAGGTGCACGCGTGAATTACAATACGTTTACACATCAATTTTTGGTTTCTCCGCGAATGGGTGTTTCCTGGAAACCTAAAAATAGTAACCAGGATATTATTTATAAGGCAGCCTTGGGATTATATGATCAGCCTCCTTTCTATCGTGAATTACGTGCCCCGGATGGAACCATCAATCCGGCGGTCAGGGCACAGCAAAGCCTGCAGGCTACTCTCGGATTTGACATCAATTTCCATCAGAATGATAAACCACTACGACTCTCGGTAGAAGCTTATTATAAAGATCTCTGGAATGTAAATCCATATAATATCAATAATGTGAGCATCCAGTACTTTGCAACCAATAATGCAAAGGCCTATGCGGTAGGTGTCGAAGGACGTTTATTTGCAAATCTTGTAAAAGATGCAGAAAGCTGGGTCAGTATCGGTATTATGCAAACCAGGGAAAAAATTGAAGGAGCCAGTTATTACGATTATACCATCGATTCGCTGAATAAGCCTCTGGATAGTACGCTGGTTCAACAAGGATGGATCAGGAGACCGACAGACCGCCTCTTTACATTGGGAATGTTTATACAGGACTATCTTTCAACAAATAAAAACTTTAAAGTTTATCTGAACCTTATTTACGGAAGTAATCTCCCCTACAGCGTCCCGGGTAGTGTGAAATATCGTAACGCGTTGATCATTGAACCTTACATACGCGCAGACCTGGGATTCAGCGCATTACTGTTGGACAATGATAAATCTAATCGCCGAAGTCATAATCCTTTTCGAAAACTGGACAATATCTGGGCAACGCTGGAAATTTTCAATGTGATCGATCGCGAGAACACAATTTCTTATCTCTTTGTAAAAGATTTTTCCAACGTCACATACGCCATGCCACAGCGGCTTACGCCAAGGCTTATCAATTTGAAACTGGTGACCCGTTTTTAAGAAAAGTCCAAAAAAGACAGTTCCTTTCCCAATCGTGGATAACGCATAGTCTCTAATATTTTGTAACTCACTGATTTTTATAGCTTTATATCCTGGCAGACAAATAGATATATGGTATGTAATAAATCAACCTTATGAAATCGTTAAAGACCCTGATAGAAACGCTGAAAGAGTTAATCTCCGAGGCTTCTCAAAACCGGTCTGGTTATAATAACATGCGACTGATTCCATTGCCCGTAAAAACACAGCAAAGGAAGATGCCAAATGCTAATAACAATAACCAGTAATATGGAAATAACCACCTACCCTGAAAGATTTTCAGACGATATTACAATTGAAATCAGTGCCGATTCCGAAGAACATTATATTATCGTGCTTTCCAACCAGGTGGGTCGGATTTTGAGAATGATGGGCGTTAATGTGAGACAGGGGAAAAATGAGGTTCATTTTGACAATGTTACAATGCTGGAAGCAGGCACATACCAGATCAGTGTCAAAAATTCAAATTCAAACGTTTTATATAGTTCAATGCTTACAAAGTTCTAAACACAGTTACCCCGTTTAAAACTGCACTTTTTTAGGATATAAAAAGGGACCTGTTCAGGTTCCTTTTTTATTTAAAGCCTGCCCGTCTATCAGTGAAAATCATTCAATGCACACGAAAGCCGTTATTACCAAACCAGTATGTTCACAAAAATTATAACGATCGTTTACCTTTGATAAATGATCAGACTTTCTGTTAACATCAACAAGTTCGCCACGCTTCGTAACAGTCGTGGAGGGAATAATCCGGATGTGTTAAAAGCAGCTGTAGACGCACAGCGTTTCGGTGCGGACGGTGTAACCGTTCATCCGCGTCCGGATGAACGACATATCAGATATCAGGACGTTTTCGATATTAAAAAAATAATTAAAACTGAATTTAATATCGAGGGAAACTGTGAAGAGCAGAAATTTATCGATCTCGTTCTTGCAGTAAAACCCGATCAGGTGACCCTTGTTCCGGATGCGCTTAATCAGATAACTTCTAATCATGGCTGGGACACCATCCGGTATGCCGACTATCTGAAAAATATAATTCCTGTGTTTAAGAATGCCGGTATTCGCGTTTCGATATTTGTAGATCCTGTGACAGCAATGATTGAGGCCGCGCGGGAAACAGGAACCGATCGGATAGAGTTATATACTGAGGCATATGCAAAAAAATATCATGAGGATAAGATAACGGCTGTAAAGCCATACATCAAAGCAGCGTCAAAAGCAAAAGAAATCGGCCTGGGTATTAATGCCGGGCATGATCTGGATTTAGAAAACCTGAAGTATTTCGCCGAACAAATTCCATGGCTGGACGAAGTATCCATAGGCCATGCATTAATCAGCGATGCATTATACCTTGGCTACGAAAATGCAGTTCAATTGTATAAAAGACAACTGCAATAATTGTCAATTGTCAATTGTCAATTGTTAATTGTCTGTTGTTAATTTAATTGCATCCCAGTAAGGCGCATAATTTGGAGTCGAGATCAGCACCACGAAGATTTTTTCCTACTATTTTTCCATTGGGATCGATCAGAAAATTTTGAGGTATCTG
>DASSGT010000099.1:0-6243 GCA_035693345.1 Puia sp.
CAGCAGGATGAATTTTGGATCGACTGCGAGTGCCCGTGCAATTTCTGTTCGCCTTCTTTCACCTCCACTCAGAGAATCCCCATTGTTTTTTCTTACATGATGAAGACGAAATTCATCCAGCAGTGCCTCCAGCTTATCACGTTGTTCTTTTTTGGGCAGCGTTGTCATTTCCAGGATAGCCTTGATATTATCTTCAACTGACAGTTTGCGGAAAACAGATGCTTCCTGGGGCAGATAACCCAGGCCCAGTTGCGCTCTTTTATACATCGGCAGTCGGGTAATATCGCGATCATCCAGGAAGACCTGTCCTTCGTCGGGTTTGATCAGTCCGACCACCATGTAAAATGTAGTTGTTTTACCTGCTCCGTTAGGTCCCAGTAAGCCGACAATTTCACCCTGTTTTACATTTACCGAAACATGGTCCACCACGGTACGGTTGTGGTAGCTTTTTACGAGATCGTTTGTATGAATAGTTAAACTCAAATCCTGTCAATTTGAACAAAAATACCAGAAGAATATGTAATCAGTTCATTTTAAAATAGTTTAACAGGTGCTTGTGTTATAGTGCTATTGAATTAAGTTTGCACTCCATAAATAAACCGTTCTGGGACACACTGATGAAGGTTATAGATCATATCCGCCAGGCCAAAGACACCGTTGTTTCTTTTGAAATTCTCCCGCCGCTGAAGGGAAAGACGATCAGTTCGATTTATGACCATCTGGACCCCCTTATGGAGTTCAAACCGGCATTTATCAACGTGACTTATCACCGCAGTGAAACCATGTTCAAGAAGAAAAGCGATGGTACATTCGAAAAAGTTGAGGTAAGGAAAAGACCGGGTACGGTGGGTATTTGTGCTGCCATCATGAACCATTACCAGGTGGATGCGGTACCCCACCTGATCTGCGGGGGATTCGGAAAGAGGGAAACGGAAGACGCATTGATCGACCTGCATTTTCTGGGTATCGATAACGTATTGGTTTTAAGAGGTGACGCTCCTAAAAATGAAGCTGCTTTCACTCCTGAACCCGGTGGAAATCAGTACGCCATCGACCTGCTGAAACAAATCGTGAATCTGAATCAGGGATTGTATCAGGAAGAGGATATTAAAAACGGGAGCAAGACAAATTTCTGCATCGGAGTTGCCGGATATCCCGAAAAACACTTTGAATCCCCAAACCTGGAAACTGATATGAAGTTCCTGAAGGCCAAGGTAGATTCAGGTGCTGAATATATAACGACCCAGATGTTTTTCGACAATCAGAAATTTTTTGATTTTGTAAAAACCTGCAGGGAAAACGGGATTGACGTTCCGATTATACCGGGTCTGAAACCAATTACGAACAAAAAACAACTCACACTTTTACCAAAAGTATTTCATGTTGATATACCGGCGGACCTTTCTGAGGCCGTTATGAAATGCAAAACAGATGAAGAAGTAGAAATCATCGGTACCAAATGGCTGTTACAACAAAGCCTGGAATTAAAAAAAACGGGTGTTCCTGTTTTGCATTATTATACTTTGGGCAAACCAAAGGTTATCTGGAATGTTGTGAAAGAACTGGTATAACCAAAGCCTATGGCATATACTGACTATTATAAAATTCTCGGCATACCAAAGACGGCATCTGAAGAAGACGTCAAAAAAGCTTACCGTAAACTGGCCAGGAAATTACATCCTGATCTGAACCCCAACGATAAAGAAGCGAATAAAAAATTTCAACAGATCAATGAGGCCAACGAAGTGCTCAGTGATCCGGAGAAAAGGAAAAAATATGACCAGTACGGAGAACAGTATGGTGAAAACTGGGAAAATGCCGAGCAGTATGAAAAGGCCCGCCAGTCAGGAGCTTATACCAGCCAGCGAAGATCCGGGCAATCGGCAAATCCTTTTTCAGATTTCGGAGGCGGTGATGATTTTGGCGAAGGACAATATTCAGATTTTTTTGAGCAGATGTTTGGTTCCGGGGCCCGTAGTTCAGGATCACGCAACGCAAAATTCAGGGGGCAGGATTATCAGGCAGAATTACATCTTTCACTCCGTGATGCGGCAAAGACACATGCACAAACATTAACCATCAATGAAAAAAATATCCGTATCACCATTCCGGCGGGCGTGGAGGACGGACAGGTAATCCGTTTAAAGAATCATGGTGCGCCCGGTGCCAATGGAGGCCCGAATGGCGATTTATATATTACTTTTAGAATAACACCTGACCCGGTATTCAAGCGGATGGAAAATGATTTATATATAACGCTCAACGTGGATTTATATACTGCCGTGCTGGGCGGTGAGGTGATGGTAGACACGCTGGATGGGAAAATAAAGCTCAAAGTGAAACCCGGCACCCAGAACGGTACAAAATCCCGATTGAAAGGCAAGGGCTTTCCTGTTTATAAAAAGGAAGGATCTTTTGGTGACCTTTTTGTTACATATAATATTCTTATTCCAACGAATCTGACAGAAAGACAAAACGAACTTTTTACCGAACTTTCTAAAATGAAATAAAACGCCCTGATGTCAGACGAAGAAATGATACCACTGGAGACTTTCTGCACCTATTATCAGGTAGAAAGAAGTTTCATTGAAACACTTGAATCTTATGGATTGGTTTCAATCAGTTCCCGCGAAGAAAAACGTTTTATTTTAATGGAAGAAGTGGTGGAGCTGGAAAAATTCAGCCGGTTATATTATGATCTGAATATAAATGTCCCAGGTATTGATGCGCTGAAACATCTACTCGAAAAGATAAAAGAACTTCAGCAGGAAACGGATAATTTAAGAGCAAGACTCCGAATTTACGAATAGCTAAATCAAAATGGTAATAAAAAAATTCTTACTGCCGCTCATCATGGGGGCATTATCGTCTTATAGTTTTTGCCAGGCGCCTGCTGGTTCAGGGTTATACAGGAAAACAAGTTATATGATTCCCATGCGCGACGGCATTTTGTTAAATACCATCGTGCTCACGCCGGTTGATCAGAAAACTACCTACCCATTTCTTATAAACCGCACACCTTATGGTGTCGACGCAAATTATCCGGAAGGAAGCCAGGTTATTTCCTTATCAGACCGATTCCCCTATTACACGATGGCAGCGGACGGATATATTTTTGTTTTTCAGGATATACGCGGGCGGTTCAAAAGTCAGGGCAGATTTGAAATTCATCAGCCATTGATTCATGAAAGTCAAAAGGGTTCGACAGATGAAAGTACCGACACATGGGATACGATTGACTGGCTCATCCATCATGTAGAAAATAATAATGGTAAGGCCGGTATTACGGGCATTTCTTATCCGGGCTGGCTGGCACTGGTGGGATCCGTGGATCACCATCCTGCACTGAAAGCTTCTTCGGAACAGGCCTGCATGTCAGATTTGTTTCTGGGCGATGATTTCCATCATAACGGTGCTTTCCGGTTAAGTTATGGATTTGAATATTCTTATGAACTGGAAAATAATAATACGAACAGTGATTTTGAATTTCCCTCTTTTGATTTATTCAACTGGTACTTACAACTCGGAAGTTTAAAAAATGTAAATCAGAAATATTTTCACAATCGAATCACAACCTGGAATCATTTTGTTGAGCATCCGGACTACGACAGTTTCTGGCAAAAAAATTCACCGCTTAATTATGTCACCAGGATTGAAATTCCGCAGCTCCATGTGGGTGGTTTTTTTGACCAGGAAGATCTGAATGGCCCACAGCTGATGTACGGGCAAATGGAAAAGACAGATGAGAAAAACATGAATCACATTGTTCTCGGTCCCTGGTATCACGGACAATGGGGAAGACTGAAAGGAGACAGCATCGGACTGATTAGTTTTGGCAGCGAAACGGGCGAAGAATTCCGGATACTCCAAAAGAAATGGTTTGATTTTTATCTAAAGGGAATCGGTGATGGAAAATTTGAAGAAGCATATATTTTTCAAACCGGATCGAACGTCTGGAAAACATATACAAGCTGGCCGCCGAGGCAGGCCAGGATTCAGGCACTATATGCCGGTCCGGATGGTACGGCTTCATTTACAAAACCGGTGAAAGAAGGTGCTGTTTCTTATATCAGCGATCCTCAAAAACCCGTTCCTTACAGAACACTGCCGATCGAGGCCACATATGGCGTGGGTAGTCGCTGGAGACCCTGGCAGGTAGAAGACCAGCGTTTTGTTTATACAAGACCTGATGTGATCAGTTTTTCAACTGATTCATTAAAAGAAGATTTGGTCGTAACCGGCGCCGTGAATGCCCATGTATTTGCATCAACCACCGGAACGGATGCAGACTGGATTGTAAAACTGATCGATGTTTATCCGGAATGGGATTCGGCGAATTTTAAACTAAGCGGTTACCAGCTACCGGTGGCCATGGAAGTGTTTCGCGGTAAATTCAGAAAGAGTTTCACGAATCCCGAATCCCTGGTTCCGGGTAAGCCGGAGGAATTTCTAATAGGCCTGCATCAGATTAATCATATGTTCAGGAAAGGACATCGATTAATGATCCAGGTTCAGAGCAGCTGGTTTCCGATGATTGACCGGAACCCGCAAACCTTTATACCGAACATATTCGATGCGAAAGAATCGGATTTCATAAAGACAACAAACACGATTTATTTTTCTGAAAAATATCCGACCAGAATAGACCTGCCTGTAATGCAATAAATCTTTTTCTTATACACTTTGTACTGGCAGGAGGCCTCTTTATTATTAAACGAGTTCTTCGCGTTGAGCCTTAGGAGTTCTGGCTTAAGCCTTGGAGAGCAACTCCTTCACCATTGTAGAAATGGATTTACCGTCCGTCTTACCAGCCAGTTGTTTGGTAGCTACCCCCATTACTTTCCCCATGTCCGCGGGTGAGCTTGCTCCCGTATCCGCTATGATTTTCAGGAGGATGGTTTTGAGTTCTTCCGGGCTCATCTGAGCCGGTAGAAATTTCTCTATTATGGCAATTTCTTCTTCTTCCTTGACAGCCAGATCCCGCCGGTTTTGAGCTGTGTATATTTCCAATGAATCCTTTCGTGATTTCAGCAGTTTCTGAAGCAGTTTCACTTCATCCTCTTCTTTGAGATCTCCACCTGCACCTTCAGAAGTTTTGGCCAGGAGGATAGCCGCTTTAATAGCCCGAAGCGAGCGGAGGGCTTTTTCATCCTTGGCTAGCATGGCCGTTTTTAAATCGGTCATTACTTTTTGTTCCAGACCCATATTATGAATTATAATTTATTAACATTTAACTGTTTAGCTCTCGATTTTTGGAAGAATGATTTTGCGAAGCCTTTCATTTCCGCCGCCAGATCATCGTGGCGGGTCGCTCTTTTATAAGTATCAGCCATGGTCATCAGGGTCTGGTAAAAAAAGTCCTCCATTTCATCCACCATCATATCCTTGGTCCAAAGGTCAATCCGGAGGGCGGCTTTGTCAGATCCATCCCATAGGGATAGCAGAAAGGCCTTCGCTTTCCGGGTATTTTCGGGCGAATTATCTGGGGCGCTCCAGCTTATTTCAGCCGGCATTTTATTTTCGTCCAGTTGAACCTGTATCTGAATGGAATTCTCGGTCATTTTTTATTGATTTTATCAGAAAAACCATCGTGGATCTCCCGACCATCGGGCGAAGTTACTGTGAAAAATGGTGCGATTTCCATCATATTCGGGGGGTGTATAAACTACGGAAATTACGAACCGGTGCTTCAAGTACTTATGCGCTTTCATTCCAGTATGTTATTAGATAATTTTACAGAAGTTCGTTTTCCGTCATCCGTCATCCGTCATCCGTCATCAAAATCCGTACTATGAAAAATCTTTACTTAAGGGGGTTGCTGGTCTCCGCGTACGTTATTATATTCCTCCAACCATCTCTAAATGCACAATGTCTCTGTACCGGTGGGATTCCTGCAACAGCCATTAACCAGTCAATAACGATTTCCCCAACAACTACGAGCACACTCAATTTTTCATTCCAACAGTTTAATCCGACTATCGGAAATCTGAGTTGTGTAACGCTGCATGATACCATTACCGGAAATTCGGTTACGGGTGCCGGTAATACCGGTCCGGATAGCACAGCCTTTCTTTTCCAGCTTACGCTGACGAATAAAATCTCCGGTCCCGGAATTACCATGACGCATGTCTACAATTCCGTTCATGGATACGACACCCTGGCGCCTTTTGGTTTACCCGGAGACACCATTACATATGGGCCAGAAAATATTATTACGTTCCCAACAGGTATCGGAAATACAGG
>DASSGT010000100.1:0-2033 GCA_035693345.1 Puia sp.
AAAATCCATCCATTCAATAATACATTCATACCGGACAGGGATATGGAAGGGATTTCAATAAACTTTCCGTTTTTGGGAATCCCGCCTGAAAACCGAATTCCGGGCCAGTCAGGCTACATTCCTGATTTATAGTACATCAGAAGGCTCTTTCCAAAGGGCCTTTTTTCGTCCCGTACCGGGAAAAAGGAACATGCATTCTAATGCATAATACTCTATATATCAGCCGTTTATAAAGCGGCAGGGGGTTCGTATATATTGGGTATGCAGAAATACACGACCATAAAAAATGCTTTGATTACCTGTGCCATGCTGTTTGCGGTGATTCCCGCAGTGGATGGGGGAACTTTCAAACATTATTTAGAAGTGATGGATAAAGCCCCGTTGAACAAACATGTAAAACAGTTTGTGAAGACCTATATCCAGGAAAACAGTAAAAATCTGTATAAAATTAAACAGAGAAGCAGCTCTCCTTTTATTATTATAGATTCAGTGCTTACGACTTTTGGTCTTCCCAAACAGCTTAAATATCTCGCTGTGGTGGAGTCCGAATTAAAAACCAAAGCGGTCTCAAAAGTAGGTGCCGTTGGTCCGTGGCAGCTGATGCCTTCTACAGCGCGTATCCTTGGACTGAAAGTGAATGCCCGTTTTGATGAACGTAAGAATTATTATAAGAGTACAAAGGCCGCGGCCAGATATCTGAAAGACCTGCATAAAGTATATGGAGACTGGCTCCTGGTGTTTGCGGCATATAATGGTGGTGAGGGTACGGTGAATGCTGCGATTAAAAACGCAGGCAGCCGTAATTTCTGGGCGATCCGCGCTTATCTTCCGGAAGAAACAAGAGAATACGTAAGTAAGTTTATTGCCACCTGCGTTTACTTTGAGGGTGCGTATAGACCCTGTTAATTATTAATTATTAACTATTAATTATTAACTGTCGCACACTAGTTAATAACTAATAATTAATAATTAACCCCTGTTCAGTTATTTTTCAGCAACCAGCCGCTATTAGCATTCTTATTTCAGCAGGAACTCCCAGTCTGCGCTTCATGCGGTCATATCTGTATGGTTTTATGCAAGACCTGCCTGAGTCTGGCCAGCCATTTATTAAAAATTGCAAATCCCCGTAACAGAGTTGTATTTCTCAATTAGTAATCAGATATCAGCGGTAATAGCTTTAGGAGGTAATTTCTTTTAACCCCCTAAAACGCTTTACCATGAAACATTTAATTTTCTTTTGCTTTTTAAGCATGGGCTTTTTCGTTATTGGTTCAATCCACGGTTGCCGGAAAGAGAATTTGTATTACCCTCCTCCTCCACCTCCACCGCCACCCCCACCCGATACTGCGGTAACCACGCCCATTACGTCATCTTATACAGAAGAATTCCAGGATTTTTCTGTCATGAAGACGAAGGGATGGTTTATGATTGAAAATACGCCGATAGATACCATGGGGACTTCGATATGGTCTCCGGGACTTTATGGCCCTACAAAAACAGATACTTCATGGTATGGATTCTACTCTTATTCCTCTCCATATAATAGCAGTGAATATGCATATTCTTATGTGCCCGCAGCGAATCATAGCTCATCTGTCAGCAGCTGGATGTTTAGTCCGATTCTGGTTGTAAAAAATGGCGATAGTATTTCGTTTTACACCCGGGGGGATACGACAGGCCTTTACACAAATCGCATGCAGGTATTAATGGATACCCTTGGATCTGTGAATGTCGGTCATGAGCTGACTTCAGTGGGTGCTTATACCACCATGCTATTTGACATTAATCCAACACAAACTTCCGGCGGTTATCCAACTACCTGGAAAAAATATGAATATACATTCTCCGGACTAACCGGCTCAAAGAAAATCAGGATCGGGTTCAGGCATTATATGATCCAGCCGGTCAATGCCCGGGGTGTAGGTATTGATCTTTTCAAATTTGGTATGCAATAATAAAAGAGCGCTAAAATATTCAGTCATGAAACATCTTCTCATCCTGCTTATTATATTTTATCCTTTCTCCCTGTTTAT
>DASSGT010000101.1:0-3508 GCA_035693345.1 Puia sp.
GGGCTGAATGCATTTGGTCGACGGTAAACGGGATTTAAACAGTTCGGACCTGACATTTTCATCACCGGATCCGGTGATATATAATTATTACTAGATTTATATCCGGGACCTATAATGAGTAGTTATGCCAGATTATACGAAGATCTTATATTCGATTGAAGTCCATTCTGTAGAGGGAATTCAGGACTATTTCAGACAGGGCGGCGACCCGAACGAAGTCCACGACGGTATTCCGTTATTTACAACGATGGTTGAAATGTATACCCGGACGTCAAGATTTAAAGACTGCGTAAAAGTTTTTGTAGACGCGGGGCTAATTTTTGAATATAAGTCACTGCTGGCGATTTTTTTAGATGATGCGCAGAAATTAGAGGAGATCATACTCGGATCTCCGCATGTTGTCAAAGAAAGGTTTTCAATATTTAAAAATACTTACACCCCCTTATCAGACGCAACCTTACTACATTTTTGTGCTGAGTACAATGCAATAAACTGTGCGAAGTTACTGATCAGGCATGGTGCCGATGTAAATGCGAAGGCCGGATTCGATGAGTACGGATTTGGCGGGCATACACCAATATTTCATACAGTTAATCAGAACAGCAATAATTCAATGGACATGTTGAATCTTTTGCTGGAACATTCTGCTGATCTGACCATAACAGTGAAAGGGCTCATATGGGGCAGGGGTTATGAATGGGAAACCTGGATACCCTCTGTAAATCCGATCAGTTACTGCATGATGGGTTTACTGCCTCAGATGCATCGGAAAGAAACAACGATTGCTTCCATTTCTTCTCTACTGGTAAAAAAGGCATATGGAATTGATTATATACCGGCGAATATACCATGCGCTTATTTGAAACACTGACTTCACTGCATTCTTGATTGAAGCGAATGCTAAACCATGACCAGCCCCGCATACAGGCTATCACTGGCATCTTTTCCGTCGGCAGAAATGAATCCAATAAAACCATGTAGTGGTTTACCAGATAAAAGCATAATGTTTATATCGCATTTTCCATGACCCCTGGTAGCGATATCCAATTCAGTTGTCCAGTGTCCAAATTCTTCCAGAAACAGAGCCACAAAAACTTTATCAGTATCCCTTGCTTTTCCCTTTCCACTATTATCATTCCAGGTGAATTGTAGCATGCCGGGAGACGGCGATTTCACTTCAACAGATTCAGCCCTGGGCAGGTCACCCCGGCTTAAAAGCACCATATTGTAATCGATTGCCAGATCGGGCCCAAAACCTGTGGTTGCATTTTTAATATTGTAAGAGAAGGCTTTATTAAATGCACTCATCTGAACTGCTAAATGACCGAAAGTCACATTCAGCAAATCGTTTACTGGTGTCAGAAACTTGTTCATGAGCCTGAATTTCGCCTGCTGGTTTAATTCCTTGGGAGTAAACGGCTTTATCCTGGTTTTCGGCAAGCCGCGCATGACCGGAATTCCCTTCCACAAATAACCCACCACCGTACCTACTTTTCCATAAAATGGGCCATTGACGCCCTGGGAAAATTTTGCCATTTCGCTTGTTTATTGAAGTATTGTTCAGACCAAATTGTTGGCTTGATTAACCAGGTAAAAGTACTGAAATAATAAGTAATTAACTAGTATATAACCTTTAATTTTCAATGTTATTAACCTATTATAAGCCTGTTATATACCTGTTATGTCCCTGTTATATAAAAACAAAACAAAAATCCGAAACAGCTCCTTTATGGCGACAACACCCCGGTTTTTTGCCATTTTCGAACTTTTTTCCAATTATTTTGATGTATTTCTGGTATGAGAGAAATCCCTGCGATTGGGTATGAGGGTTTCATTTCTTTTGAGCCTGGAGGAGCAGGATCTTATCTGGGTGGCCTGAAGCCAGAACTTAAAACAACAAATCCTCCCCGCTGAACGCGGGAAGGATTTGTATTTCTGTTAGTCGGGGCGGCAAGATTCGAACTTGCGACCTCCTGGTCCCAAACCAGGCGCGATGACCGGGCTACGCTACGCCCCGAACTTCGGTTACCGGGTTGCAAAAGTAAGGGTTCGGGTTCAATATAAGAAGCGGGGTTAATAAATTCAGGTGTCTGTTCCAGGCGGGAGGGTGGAGGCTGGAGGCTGGAGGGAAAAGCTCTCTTGCTACTGCTCACGTCTCAGGCCTGATGAAGCCAGGAAACTCTTTGCTCCGCATGATGTTCTTTACCGATGATTTTACTATAAAGTTCCGGCCTCCGGGCTTTCATGTAACGATATCCGCCTGCCAGTTTTAGCTTTTCTTCATTCAGGGTAGCCATCACAAACTCGTCTGAAAAACTCCGGCATTCTGCCAGTATATCTCCATAAGGATCCAAAATCATGGAACAGCCATTTTTTAGCTGGTCGTCATCCATGCCGATCGGGTTTGAAAAAATCGCATAAACAGCGTTGTCATAGGCACGCGCTGGCAACCACTTCATCAGCCAGGCCCTGCCTTTGAGTCCGTCAAATTCCATACGTAATGAAGTCGGATCTGTTTCCCGGTTTTTCCATAAAGCGGGGTCAACGAATCCGGCACCCGGTCTGGTAGATGGCGTGCACATCGTAACATGCGGCATAAAAATAATATCGGCACCCAACAGTTTTGTGGCGCGCACATTTTCGATGATATTGTTATCATAGCAAATCAGAATGCCGGCCTTCCATCCTTTCAGATCAAAGACGGTATATTCATTTCCGGGAAGTATATGTTTATTTACAAAGGGATGCAATTTGCGGTGTTTCGCGATCAGTCCGGTTTTATCAACACACACATAAGCCTTATAAATATCACCCGCTTCATCTTTTTCAAAAAGGCCGGCAAGGACAATAATATTGTTTTTCGCGGCAATGGATTGCAATCGATGAACAGTTTCGCCATCCGGAATGAATTCGCAAAGGTCAAACATTTGGTCGCGGGATAATTTTCTTGCAAAACTATATCCGGTTACAGAGCACTCATGAAAAGCGATCGCATCCGCTCCTGCTTCCGCAGCCTTTTTAGAGAGTCGGTCGATAACACCCAGATTATATTCTTTATCGCCTGATTTATTTTCAAATTGAGCGGTGGCAATTTTTATGTTTTGCATATTCCTTAGTTGATATAATAAATTTATCTGCCTTCCCGTGAATAATGGTCATGAATTTATAGAAGGACGGCTCATCATAAGATAAAATCAGAGGTGAATTCTTATAATGCTGCTTATACAAAGATAGTTTTTAAAAATCATGCGTGGGCTTTCGTAAATTTGGTGTAGTCATAGCAGAAATTTAACAATGAAGAATAACATCTTACAAATTCACCCGACGGATTCCATCCTGGTTGCTTTAAAAAACCTGCCATCGGGTGAAACGGTTGAATATAACGGTCATCATTATACGTTGACGGAAAATATACCGGCCAAGCATAAGTTTTATATGCAGGATGCACCGGCAGGTACAGAGGTAATTATGTATGGTGTGTTGGTGGGAAAGACGGAAAAAGATGTTT
>DASSGT010000102.1:0-2127 GCA_035693345.1 Puia sp.
GAATCGGCTGAAACTCCGGAGGAAACAACAGTCCTCCAACCTCATGTTGTGCCCCATAAAAAGCATACTGTTTCAGGCCTTATAAAAGAAATGTGGCCCGCCTACCTCATTGAAATCATCGTCATTATTTTAGGCATTTCCATTACACTGGCATTTGAAGAATGGCGCGATAACAGCAGGGAAAATCATCTGGAACAGATCTACCTTAAAAATCTTCAGACAGATATAGGAACTGATCTTACATCGCTGGGTCAGGCTATCTCCGGCACGGATTCATTACTTCAGAAAGGGAATGAACTGTTAGCATATACAAGATCTCCTGACAATAAAAATATACCGCCAGATAAGGTACATGAAGATGTCCGGGCGATCCTCGGCCGACCCAATTTTTTTACCAGTGATGCCAGTTTTACAGATCTGAAAAGTTCCGGAAACCTGCACCTGATCAAAGACATTCATCTGAAAAACCTGTTGTTTGCCTATTATAACGAAACCCAGCATATTAAAGAGGTTCAGGACGCTGAACGACAGGCAACCATTATTCTTTCAGGAGCTTATTTTCTGAAACAAATTCCGATTGACCCGATGAGAAGTCAGTCGATTCCCATGACAGCAAATGACATGAATGGGTTATTGAAAAATATTGAATTTGATAATAATGTTCTTCTCAGGGTGCTGAATAGAAAGGAGTTATTGGATATTTATCAAAGGACCGATTCACTGGCTGAGTTGCTTCATAACGAACTTTTAAAAAAAATCGGGAATTCAGAATAATCTGTATTCCCGATTCACAATTTCCAGTGACGATTCTTCTATGTTTTATGCTCACCATTTATCGACTCCCAGCAGCTTTCGGCCCAAAGGCGAAAGTTCAGCCACCGGATTCTTTTTTTCTCTTTCGAGCGGATCACCCGGAAATGCATATCCCTGCATGGCGTCCCTGTTTTTCCAGCTGCTGATCCGCCATTGAACGAGTTCTTCATTATCTTCCTGTGCAGGCATCATAGCGATATACTGGGCAATACGTACTTTATCCTTACTGGTGTTGGCCCTGATGCCATGGGGTTCCAGGCTGTTGAAGATTAATAAATCTCCGGCTTCCAGTTTTACTTTTTCCAGTTCGAATCCTGTCGTGTCGGGTTTGTAATGGTCCCTGTCTTCCGGTTGGGTGAGTTTCCAGGTATCATAGGTCCGGTATAATTCCGGAACACATTGAAATCCCCCCATGTTTTCATCTGTCTGATCTGCCAGCGCCAATACGCCCTGTACATTTTGAGGCTTTGTTTCGGGATCATAATCCCAGTGAATAAAACCCTTGTATTCAAATCCTGGTCGCAGGGGAAAATTAAGATTTGCGCGGTCGATGGTAACCCAGAGTTTTTCTGTTCCCCAGATGTCGGCAAATGCCTGGTGCACTTTAGGGAACTGACGGTTATCCCACATATACTGGTGATTATAAATCTCTACCATGCCAGTATTATTTAATTCTTTCATTTCCATTTTCACATTGGGCCTTTTATACCAGCTATCCATATCGTCAGGATTTTTATCCTCATACTCCCAGAGGTAATCAGCCAGTTTTTTCACCTGTTCCCTGGGAACGGCATTACGAACGATGACATATCCATTCTTAACCCAGAAAGCCCAATCTTCTTCGCTGAGTAACCTAAGAGGCTGACCGTTACTGCGGTCGTTCAGTTTTATCTGACTTGATTTAGCAGTGGAAGGATTTCCGGGGATTTCCTTATGGGCCATGGTAGGCGGGGCGGGAGCCATCGTTTTTTGCATATACAATTGATTTTATAACACAAAGCTATCACTGGTTGCACTCCATAGCTTCCCATCTATTGACAAAAGTTTGCTCTGTATTGACTTATTTGCTAACTTAATCAGCAATTATTACATAATTCAGAACATGAATGAAATACAATTGGAAAAGATCGTATTCGAACCCGGAAAGTCATTTAAGATATTCTCTCCGCGGTTAAAGAATACATTTTTCTGGCATTATCACCCACAAATTGAGTTGGTATACGTAGAAGCAGACGCGGGCATTCGCCATGTCGGAACCCACATTTCAAGTTATACATACAGCGACCTGGTTTTTATTGGCGGGAATCTGCCGCA
>DASSGT010000103.1:0-9460 GCA_035693345.1 Puia sp.
CTGAATAAAATACTTTAGAAAATTTTCCCGGAAGGATATTCAGTAATCTTTCTGCGAGTTTGACCGCAGGCTCATGTGTAAAATGGGTGAAAATGACATGTTCCAGGACCAATGCCTGTTCATAAATTTTTTCTGCGATGTAAGGATGTCCATGACCATGCAGATTAACCCACCAACTGCTGACCGCATCTATATAGAAATTGCCTTTCTCATCAAAAAGCAATGCACCTTCGCCCTTCGTGATGGAGATGGGTTCCTCCATTTTCTGATGTTGTGTATACGGATGCCATATTACAAGAGAGTCGCGTTGACTCAGAGAGTTATTCATTTATCAAAGATAGTTTTTAAGCTTTTAGCGTAAGGCACAAAACTAAAAACGAGGATCATGTCAGGATCACCTGCCCTTCACTAAAATAAAAATTCTTTGTCGTTAAATCCTTCTCGTTAATCTTTCTTCAGGAAATGCAAATTCCGCCGTATACCCTGATATTTCGCGCGTCTGATAGGGGAGTCCGAAAATATTTTTTTAAATCCGACCTCTGTCATTTCTTCCCAATCATTTTCATTATAATGGAGAATCTCTGCGATGGGTGTAAAATCGGTTTCACGTGTTGGGCTGGAGAATCGGTTCCAGGGACAAACATCCTGACAGATGTCACAGCCAAACATCCAATTATCAAATTTATTTTTCATTGAGTCAGGAATCAGCAAATCCTTTAGCTCGATCGTAAAATATGAAATGCACTTGCTTCCATTTACAACTTTATCTGGTTCAATTGCCTGTGTAGGGCATGCTTCGATGCATCGGGTGCAGGTTCCACAATAATCAGCCCGCTCAGGTTCATCGTATGCAAGTTCCAGGTCAACGATCAGCGTAGCGATAAAAAAGAATGAGCCCCTTTTTTTATGTATCAGATTACCGTTTTTGCCGACCCATCCAAGACCGCTGATTACGGCCCAGGATCTTTCGAGTACCGGTGCACTGTCTACAAAACCACGTCCCTGGAAGTCGCCGAATTTTTCCTTCATCTGATTCAAAATCAGATGAAGTTTTGGACGGATGATTTCATGATAGTCTTTTCCATAGGCGTACTTTGAGATTTTCGGAGCATTATTTTCTTGATTTGCATCAGGAAAATAATTTATAAGAAAACAGATAACAGATTTCGCACCGGGCAAAAGTTTATAAGGGTTTACCCTTAGGTCGAAATGTTTCTCCATATAGCCCATATTTCCCTGTTTGCCCTGCAGTAGCCAGTTTTCGAGTTTTCGGGCATCATCATCCAAATGGCGGACAGCCGCGATTCCGCAGAAGTCAAATCCCGCAGCATGGGCGAGTGATTTGACAAATTGACTTTTTTCTGATATGTTCATGAAAGGCTGCGGAGTTTATTCACTATAATTTTTATATTTTTAGAACGTTATCACACTAAACACTTAACCCTTGGATTATATACTCATGCGTATCCTGAGGCGAACCGTGGTGTACGTCAAATTTACCCTAAAACCCGCTCATTTTTCTCCCGGTAATATTTGTGTGCTTTCTTTGATTTTCCTGGCATCCAGTGGGTTTGCCCAGAAATTCCCTACTTCATCTGTTCCGGATTCCCTTATTGAAAATGCGAACGTGGTAGTCCGGCTTGAAGAGAATTCCTATGAAATTAAATCGACAGGGAAAGCAATTTCTTATGAACGACATGTGTATACCATCCTGAATGAAAATGGTGCGCGTTATGCTACATACAGAACATTTTACAATAATAAATCGACGTTCATTAACAGTGTAAGTGCATACATGTATGACGCATCAGGCAAAGAGATCAGGCATTTCAAAAAAAAGGATATGGAAGATCATCCTGCTTATGACGGGGTATCTTTTGTAAGTGACGAGCGCGTCAAAATAGGAAGTTTTTATTCGAATAATTATCCCTACACAGTAGAATTTGAGGAGGAGGATGAAATAACCGAACTAATTCATATTCATAGCTGGTATCCACAGGGGAGCATGAAGACATCGGTTGAAAAAAGTGTTTACAGCATAACTGCTCCGCCTGATTACAATATCAGATACCGTATGATGAATTCGACAGCCACGCCACTCATTGAAGAAAAAGGCGGAAAAAAATCCTTTACCTGGGAGATGCATAATCTGACGGCATACGAGGATGCACCTTATGTAAATTTTTATAACTATGCTCCGAACCTGATGATTGGGCTGGGTGACGTAGAAATGGGCGGATTTAAAGGAAACATGAGTACCTGGAATGATTATGCCCGGTTTTATGGCAGTTTGCAGAAAGGCCGTGATGTATTGCCCGAAGAAACAAAACAAAAAGTACATGAACTTATTAAAGGGGTTCAGGATCCTTATGCAAAAGTATCGGTATTATATAATTACCTCCAGCAGAATACGCATTACGTGGGAATTCAGCTCGGCATCGGTGGCTGGCAGACATACGACGCTAACTATGTGGCTACAAAAAAATATGGTGATTGTAAGGCATTGTCGAATTTTATGATCTCGCTTTTAAAGGAAGCAGGCATAAAGGCTCATGCCGTGGTTATAAAAGGTGGCGAGGAACAAAAGGAGTTCGTGACGGATTTTACACATAATTCCTTCAATCATATTATTTGTTGTGTGCCTATGGGAAAGGATACCATATGGCTGGAATGTACAAGTCAATCGTTGCCGGCGGGATACCTGAGTGAATTTACAGCAAACCGATATGGGCTTTTAATTGATGATGATGGAGGAACTCTTGTTCATACACCGGCATATCTTTTAACAGATAATGTTCAGGTTCGCAAAATATCAGCAGTGCTGGATCAGGAGGGCAGCCTGAACGTGGACTGTATGACGTCTTACAAGGCTTTATGTCAGGATGATGTTGAAAGGGTTATTCACGGACTATCGAAAACAGAACAGATGGCAAGGTTGAAATCGGAATTCAATTTGCCTACCTATGATGTAATTTCATTTGATTACAACGAAGATCACTCAAAACGATTGCCGGTCATTTATGAAACTCTAAAATTAAATGTCAGCAATTATGCGCAGGTAACTGGCAAAAGAATATTTATAAATCCGAATATTCTGACAAGGGCTAATGAGAAAATGAGTGAAGAAAAAAACCGCCGCTTTGGTTTTGAATTAAAAGATGAATTCAGATATATTGATTCCATTCAGATTTCCGTGCCCCCGGGTTATGCAATGGAATCCAGACCTACCGACCTTGAACTGACAGGAATATTTGGAAAATACAGCAACAAAGTATTGGTAACAGCAGATAAGATTATGTTTTATCGCGTCAGAGAACAATACAGTGGACATTTTTCTGCGGGCGAATATGAAAAATTTGTAGAGTTTATCAATGCAATCTATGATGCCGATCATACCAGTATTGTATTGCTGAAAAAGAATTAGAGAAACCCCTCAGATTACCTATATGATAAAACTAAGAATCTATGTACTCGTTTTTTGTACAGTAATCTCTGTACACGTCCAATCGCAGGATAAGGGGAAGTATAAATTTGGATATATCACAGCGGCAGACTTCAACATTCCTGTTGAAAAATTTGATTCAGGCGCAAGTGCAGTGATAATCTCTGAAATAGGAAGCACCAGTTTTGAAGGAAATACAAAAGGTTTTTTTACGCTGATATTCACTTATTATATGAGAGTAAAAATCATAAATAAAAATGGATTTAAAATTGGAAATCACGAAATATATCTTTTTCATAATGAGGAGGGAGAATCTGAAAAACTGAGCGCCATTAAAGGATCTACTTTTAATATCGAAAACGGCGTGGTCACTGAAACCAAGCTTGATATTCAGTCTGTCTTTAATGAAAAATTTAATAGTAATTATGACAGAAGGAAATTTACTTTACCTGCTCTGAAAGAAGGAGCCATATTTGATCTGGAATATACTGTCCGTTCCCCATTTTACTCCCGGTTGAGATCATGGTCATTCCAGGGAGAGTATCCTTGTTTATGGAGTGAATATACGGTTACCATCGCCCCGCCTTTTCATTATGTAATGAGCCTGCAGGGAGATACCAGTTTTCAAATCAACACGACAAAAGAAATATCCAGTATTTATTACATACGGGAGGAAAAAGGCGGCGAACAGACATCTTTATATAGTCTGACGGGAGCTGCCCTCCAGCATCGTTGGGTAAAAAAGAATGTGCCTGTCCTGCATGAAGAATCATTTATGACAACACTGAGAAATTACAATACCAGGGTGAGCTTTCAGCTGAATTATTTTCAGTGGTCTGAACAGTCAGAAAGAGTGGAGCATATGACAACATGGATCAGCGCATGCAAAGCGCTCCTGGAGAGAGATGATTTTGGAAGAGTGTTGTCCCGGGATAATTTTTGGATGGACGATTACGTAAAAGGAGTAATCCTGGGATACCATTCTGATGAGCAGAAGGCAAACGCCATTTATAACTACGTCAGGGACAATTTTAATTCCGTGCCGGAAAAAGGATATAGTAAAAATGAAATGTACGTTCTCAGTCCATTAAAGGATGTATTCCGCAGAAAACAGGGAAATGTGGCTGAAATCAATCTATTGCTGATTGCCATGCTGAGAAAGGCCGGAATCAGTGCCGATCCCCTGATACTCAGTACACGGGATAATGGAGTCGCCAATGCGAGCTACCCGCTTATCGGCGAGTATAATTATGTTGTTTGCATTGCTTTCTTACACGGTCAGATGATAAAACTGGATGCCAGCCAGCCTTTTCTTGGATTTAACCAATTGCCTTATTTCTGTTACAATGGTTGGGGACATCTTATTAATGAAACGAATCCGTTGCCGGTCAATTTAGTAGCTGATTCATTGCACGAAGTGAGCATCACCAATGTTGTTATTTTTAACGACGACAAAGGGAAATCATCCGGATCTTTCAAAACTGTTTTGGGGAAGAATGAATCTTATAATGTCAGGAATGAGATTGGTGCGTCCTCAGAAAAAGCCTATCAAAAGAGGATTCAGACATTGGTAGGATCCAATCTCACGATGAGCAATTTTGAAACAGATTCTTTAAAAAAGTTCGAATTTCCCCTGACTATTCAATATGATTTCGATATCGATAATCCCTCATCCGCGGACGTATATTATTTCAGCCCCATGATCGATGATGTTTACAAAACAAATCCCTTCAAAGCGGTTGAAAGGCACTATCCGGTAGAGATCCCGTATCTGATAGACAATACATATGTTTTGAATATGGACATACCAACCGGTTACAAGGTAGATGAAATGCCCAAACCTGCGCGGATAAATTATAATGGCAATGAAGGATTTTTTGAATATATCATCCGGACGGACGAATCGAACTTGCAGTTGTTTGTTCATGTAAAACTTAATAAAGCGTTTTTTCCTGTAGAAGAATATACAACACTTCGCACATTTTTTACCAATGTTGAAAAAAAGGAAAGTGAAAAAATCGTCTTCAGGAAAATTCAGTAATCCTTCTTGTTATTTATTAAGCCAAGGATACCAGAATAACTGACGGATTATCTTAAAGTTTTGTTATGAAAAAAAAAATAAAATGAAAAAATAATTCTTAATAACTGCCTATAACGCACTCATATGAATAAAGTTAAACTCGTTCTTTTCTGTTTTTGCATGGTTTTCATGATTCAGGCCCGGGCGCAGGAGAAAACAAAATATAAATTCGGGGAAATCAGCAAGACTGATTTCAATTTGACGGAAGAAAAATTTGATTCAGGTGCCAGTGCCATCTTCATTAAAGATATAGGAAACTCCAGATTTGATGGAAACGATAACGGGTCTTTTACTTTGGTGTATACCCGGTATATGAGGGTAAAAATTTTGAATAAAAATGGATTGGACATTGGAAATTTTATTATTGATCTGAACCGCGATTTGAGAAATAATGAAAAGCTTTATTCCGTGAAGGGCTCCACTTTTAATCTGGAAGGCGGAGTGATTTCAGAGACCAAGTTGGATGTGAAATCAATATTTCCGGAGAAATATAACCAGTATCACGACCGGGTAAAATTTTCCATGCCTGCATTAAAAGAAGGATCTGTTTTTGATCTGGAATATGTCATAAAATCGCCATTTGATGATCATCTGAGGTCATGGAGTTTCCAGGGAGAGTATCCCCGTCTTTGGAGCGAATATGTGGTCACCATCCCGCCTCCTTTTCATTATATGTTCAAGCAGCAGGGGGACGATCATTTTGATATTAAAACAGCCAGAGAAGTTTTTACGACTTTTACCATACGACAAAGTAATGAAACGTCTCATGGCGTGGATAATAGTGCCTACGATGTTAAAACATATTCGCTTCAGGGATCTTCAGGAGAATTTCGCTGGGTAAAAAGAAATGTACCGGCTATCAATGAAGAAAATTTTATAACAGCACTTAAAAATTATTATTCGAAAGTTTCTTTTCAACTGAATTACTTCCAATGGCAAACGATGTCCTATACCGGAGACAGAGATAACTATCTGGAAAACTGGAATTCTATTTCCAAAAGACTTCTTCAGGATGAAAATTTCGGACTGTCTTTGAATCATGTAAACACCTGGATGACTGATGAAATGAAAAGCGTTATTCAGGGGGCAAGTTCGGATGAAGAAAAAGCGAAGCTGATATATGCAAATGTCTGCAGCAATTTCAGGTCCACAAATTCTGAAAGTCACGTCGAAACTAATGTGTATTCAGCCAATCTGAGGGACGTTTATATGAAGAAGGAAGGCAGTGAAGCAGAGGTGAATTTATTATTAACCGCTATGCTTCGGCATGAGGGCATTACGGCAGATCCGTTGATATTGAGTACAAGAGAAAATGGTTATGCCAGTGCATCTTACCCACTCATCAACGAATACAATTATGTGATTTGTATGGCAAAAATTGGTGACAAGTGGATTCCCCTGGATGCCAGCCATCCTTTTGTAGGATTCGGACAATTGCCCGTTAGATGTTATAATGGATATGGACATACTATGAATGAGGAAAAACCATTGGCAATTATGTTCAGTGCGGATTCCATGAGTGAAACAAGCGTAACCAGCGTATTTATAACAAATGATGAAAAAGGCAAGTCGTCGGGAAATCTTAAAACCACTTATGGGAAAAGCGGATCTTTTGACAGGCGGGTGGATATTAAAAGTTCTTCTCCAAAGGCATATGAAACAAAAATAAAAACTGCCTGCGGATCGGATATGCTGATTGAAAATTTTGGGATTGATTCGTTGAATAAATTCCAGTTTCCCTTATCTGTTCACTATGATTTTACTTTGAAAAACATTTCAACCGGTGCTGATATCCTTTATTTGAATCCAATGCTGAACGAAGGTTATAAAGTCAATCCATTAAATGCTGCCGAGAGGTTATTTCCGGTTGAAATGCCTTTCAAAATAGACGAAACATATTTACTGAACATGGAAATTCCTGCGGGTTACCAGGTGGATGAACTTCCGAAATCAACTAAAGTGGCTTATAATGATACGGAGGGATTGTTTGAGTACCTTATTCAAAAGGTCGACAATAATATTCAGATGCGTGTCCGGCTGAAATTTAATAAGGCTTTTTTCCCTACGGAAGAATATACAGATCTCCGCAATTTTTATGCTTATGTTTTAAAAAAGGAAAGTGAACAGATCGTTTTTAAGAAAATGAAGTAAATAAATACTTTATTTGGATAGGGATGACGGTTATAAATATTCAATTAGTGATGATTGAATATAAGGACTGACCAACGATGTGCCGGTAAATAATTATCTGTTATCTTGCAGTCCTCATTTTTTGCCTGTGAAATATTTACTTGGATACGATCTGGGTTCTTCTTCTGTGAAAGCGGCTTTGCTGGATGCGGATAGTGGTAAGCCACTGGCTGCGGCATTTTCACCTTCTTCTGAAATGCGGATTCATTCCCCCCAACCCGGTTATGCAGAACAGGATCCGGAACAATGGTGGCAGGAACTTATCCGGGCTACTCATTTGCTTCAGAAAAAATTTCCATTCAGGAAGGAAGAAATTGGCGCAATCGGCATTTCTTACCAGATGCATGGACTGGTTTGTATTGACAAAAACGGGCAACCCCTTCGTCCGGCTATCATCTGGTGTGATAGTCGTGCAGTTCAATACGGTTCCGATGCTTTTGATAAACTGGGCCATGACTATTGTCTGGATCATTTTTTGAATTCACCGGGTAATTTTACGGCATCTAAACTGAAATGGGTCCGGGAAAATGAACCGGAAACATATACAAAAATCGCCCAAGTCCTATTGCCGGGTGATTTCATTGCGTTGAAACTTACAGGAGAAGCGGCTACGACTGTTTCGGGACTATCAGAAGGTATTTTTTGGGACTATAAGGAGGATGGAATCGCCTATTCACTACTGGACTATTATCAAATAGATAAATCCTTACTGGCCCCCTGTGCGCCCAACTTTGGTGACCAGGGAAAATTGCAGTCATCTGCTGCAGAACTATTGGGTATCGCTGAGGGTACTCCCATTTGTTACCGGGCGGGGGACCAGCCTAACAATGCTTTTTCCCTGAACGTAATGGAACCCGGAGAAATAGCGGCCACTGCCGGAACTTCTGGGGTATTATATGGCATCAGTGACCGCCCGGTCTACGATTTGCGTTCCAGAGTAAATTCTTTTATTCATGTCAATCACCAAAAAGTCAATCCACGATATGGAATCCTAATGTGTCTGAACGGAACCGGCATATTAAACAGCTGGCTTCGCAGAGAATTTTTCCCTGATGAATCTTATGAAACGATGAATGCCGGAGCTTCGCTGACTCCCATCGGCGCCGATGGAATTATTTGTTATCCATTTGGTAACGGATCGGAACGTATTCTGGAAAACCAGAACTTCGGAGGGCAGATCAAAGGCCTGGATTTTAACCGGCACAACAAATATCATCTGGCCAGGGCCGCACAGGAAGGAATAGTGTTTTCAATGATTTATGGAGCAGAGATCATGCAGGAGATGGGCTTGTCCATTAACCGTATCAGGGCAGGTTATTCTAATATGTTCTTAAGTGACTTATTCGCACAGACTTTTGCAAATTGCAGCAATTGCCCTATAGAATTGTATAATACCGATGGTGCCCTGGGTGCTGCCCGCGCGGCAGGATATGGGGTTAAGTTATATTCGCAAATAAAAGATTGTTTCATCGGTATGGAAGTTATTCGGAAAATGGAGCCGGAGAAAAATTACAGTAGTTTGGTAAGGGAAACATATGAACGTTGGAAAGAAGGGCTAAAAAGCTTAATGCGTAACGCTTAACGCTCAATGCGGAAGGAACAACCCGAAAGTTATAACGCGTTACGTTCATCGCGGGAGGCTTAACGCTTTCATATAAAAGCAAACGCAAAAACAGATTTATATGCAGATCGTAAAGGGAACCAGGGAATATTTTCCGGGTGTAGGAAAAATAAAGTTTGAGGGACCC
>DASSGT010000104.1:0-2201 GCA_035693345.1 Puia sp.
CCAATACCGTATTTTGGACACCCATATGCTGGGAGATAAATCCGATAATCAGACCACCGAGGGGTTGCACACCGGATTGCGATCCCATGATTGATTAAAATTAATCAAAGTATGCGTGCATAAACCGAACGTGGCTGTTCACAAGTTGTTAAAGCGAAAAATATTTTGTGCCGGTTGTCCAATTTCTGCGATTTCGATCATTATGGATATGTGAACAAATCATTCAATCATTACAAATCGGAAAAATGAAAGAGAGAATTAATTTTTATGAAAAAGGCTATCAGGCCATGAAGGGACTGTTTAATACAGGTGCATATCTGGCGAAATCAAAAATCGGGCAACCTCTTATTGATCTGATAGATTTCAGGGTTTCACAAATGAACGGATGTGCATACTGCCTGGATATGCATGCAAAAGATTTACGTGCAATGGGTGAATCAGAACAGCGTCTTTATTTATTGAGCGCCTGGAGGGAAGCTCCTTTTTATACGGAACGTGAGCGGGCTGCACTGGCCTGGGCAGAAGCGGTTACAGGAGCAGATATTCCGGATGAAGTATACTTAGACGCCTGCGATCAATTTTCAGAAGAAGAAATGATCGATCTGACGAAGGCGGTCATTAACATCAATAGTCTTAATCGGATCAATATCGCTTTCAGAGTAAAAGCGGGGGACTATCAGCCAGGCATGCATGCCCATCTGATTCAGCAAAATTAAGCAAGCGGGAGACCCGGCAGGCTATGCCCGAGGGCCGGACCGGGTTTCCCTATATTAATCCGATTTGCCGAACTTTGCAGTCGTACTTATTTCGTATGAAAAAAATAAATACACTGCTGATCGTATTATGTATTTTTCTGCGTGCTGAAGCACAAAAAGATTTTAATGACAGCATCGCCTATAGCCGCAACCGGACGACGGAAAAAGCTATGATTACACTGGGAAGTTGGGCAGCGCTCAATATTGCTTCCGGGTTTATCATAGCCGGTCATACTCAGGGTGAAGCGAAGTACTTCTGGCAGATGAATGCTTACTGGAATCTGATCAATGGGGGACTTGCAGTGATGGGTTACATCAACGCACGAAAAGCCATGGCCAGGAAATACGATCTTGCGGATAATGAAAAGGCGCAGCTTTCAATTGAAAAATTATATGTTCTGAATTTTGGTCTGGACCTTGCATATATTGCCGGTGGATTTTTCCTGAGAGAAAAAGGGATGAATGAATCAAATATTAAATCACAGGATCAGCTAAAGGGATATGGATCCAGTATTGTGGTTCAGGGCGGATTTCTTTTATTGATGGATGGTATAATGATTATGCTGCATCATAAAAACTCCATTCGTTTGAACAACAAACTGAAAAATCTGGAGACGGGTATAGGACCTGGTGGTTTGGGATTGACCTACACATTTTAATTTTAAACCAGTTTCATAAACCTGGCTGCATACATGGAATCGGCGGCTTCATTATATCCGTCAAGGATTGCCTGATTTTCGAGTTTCATATTTCCTGATTCCAACATTTTAGCGGATATCCGTTCGTTTTCATCGGCAAAGATCGAACAGGTAATATATACCAGAATGCCATTCGGTTTTAGCCTCATGATAATATTTGAAAGGATTCTTTCCTGCCGCTGTCGATAATGAGAGATTGTTTCCGGATTGAAATAATAAAGTGCCTCCGGTGTCCGGCTCCACGTACCACTACCCGAGCAGGGAAGATCTGCAACAATAAAATTGAATGACTGCCGGGGAATATCATTCTGATCGGTTAAATCTGCACTGAAAAGATGGGCCGGCTCTATACCGGCGTCCCGAAAGCGCGCCGAAAGGTTTTTCAGAATGGATTCCCGTATATCTGAGACCGTTAGTCTGCATCCGGGATAAAGATCAGTCAGTAATATAGACTTGCCGCCACTGCCTGCGCAACAGTCCCAGGCTTCAAATTCCCTTTTTGCATCAGGCTTCAGAAACAGGGCCGTACGTTGCGAACTCAGGTCCTGAATGACCGCCTCCCGGTTCAGCAAAAAAACATTGTCCAGTTTAGTGCCTCCGTTAAATGAATACGATTTAAAAGAAAGAAGGCCGTCGGGATCTGCATCACAATATTCTATTTCATGTTGTGTGAGTTTTTCTGTAAGTACTTGTTTCTGACCCGGCCGCACACGTATAAATAACCGGGGTTTTTCGAGAAATGATAAAC
>DASSGT010000105.1:0-11603 GCA_035693345.1 Puia sp.
GTGCCATCACTTTGCCCTGAAGCATCTGGTCAACCAGATGACGCAACACTTTATGTTCATTGTGCTGGTGGTAAGGGGTAAGCGGTTTAATAATCTGATAATGGTTCAGCAGCTTCATTGAGTTCCTGGTATCTTCTGCCAGTATCAGGTCAGCCTTTTTCAATACCTCGAGTGCCCGGAATGTGATGTCCTGCAAATTGCCTATGGGAGAAGGAACGAGATATAACATAGTGTGGAAGTGTGGAAGTGTGGAAGTGTGGAAGTGTGGAAGACTGGAAGTGGAATTTTAACTCAACTTAAAAACTACTTTAAAACTACTTTCAGACCTCCAGTCCGTGTTATAGTAGCGTAATTTCAAAATATTCCATCACCGGGTTAGCCAAGAGTTTTGTACTTGCATTCTCGGCAATTTTCTTTGCTTCATCCGGAGTTGCTGCTTCTATCTGGAGCTGGATGTTTTTGCCGATCCGGACATCCTGTATAGTTTTAATACCAAGATTCTGCAGGCCACCCATCACTGCTTTTCCCTGCGGATCCAGTAATTCCCTGAGTGGCATCACCTTAATCTGTACCGAATAATTCATGCAATCCTGTTTTTGAATGCCAAAGATATGATAATGTAAAAAAGGAAGATAAGCGGCACTGCAAGCCAGTGTAAAAAAATAACGGAAATCAGTGATAAAAGGAGAAGTATGATGCGGGGAAATGTCTGAGGATCCTGCTTTCCGCTAACTTTCATGGATAACATGGGTGTACGACTGATCATCATAGCGGACAGAAAGAGTATGATAAAATACAAATACCATTTATTCAATAATATGTTTGAAGCCAGGCTGCTATTTCTGGTCCAGTAAATAATCGGAAATGAAGCGACCATTAAACCGACAGCAGGAACCGGAACGCCTTTAAAACTTTTTGTTTGCGTGCTGTCGAGGTTGAAAACAGCCAGGCGATAAGCAGCTGCACATGGCAGTATAAATGCCGGCAGCAGCCAGATCATTGACACATCGGCACCATTTTCCTGCCCCATAAAACTCAATCTTAAAAATTGGTATAAAATCATTCCGGGCGCTACACCAAAGCTTACGACATCCGCCAGAGAATCCAATTCTCTGCCCAATGGGGAAGTTTGTTTCAGAAGCCGGGCCAAAAAACCGTCCAGAAAATCTACCAGTGCGGCAAGTCCAATAAACAATGGAGCGAGCCAGATTTTCTCGGGAATGTCCGTATAGATTTGTCCTTCATTTGTATATACGATGGTAATACCATTTTGCAGTATACAAACTATGGCGATACAACCGAAGAACAGGTTTAGCAGAGTGAATATATTGGGAACATTTTTCATTAGTATGGGAGTATGAGAGTATGGGAGTATGAGAGTGTTATATAATTTTTCTTAATTGGCTTTAAGTTTTGCGCTTCATAAAAACTTCTATCTCTTCCGCCGTAATAGGAATATCTTTCATGAGATCTTTATTGCCGGTTTTTGTCAGCCAGACATTATTTTCAATGCGGACACCCATTTTTTCTTCCTGTATATAAATGCCGGGTTCAACGGTTAGCACCATACCTGCACGTAATGGTTCTGCACGCGGCCCCAGATCATGCACATCGATACCCAGGTGATGGGAAATGCCATGATAGAGATATTTCCAGTAGGCTGGATTTTCCGGTGTTGAACTCTTCACGTCTGACTTCGTCAACAATCCGATTTTCTGAAGGATAACATCCGCTTCTTTGCCCACCAGAATGTGATAAGCTTTGATGGTTATTCCCGGTTTCAACAGACTCTTTGCATATTGATGCAAATGCAGGCATGCGTTGTATACTTGTTTCTGTCTTTTGCTGAATTTTCCACTTACCGGAATTGTGCGGGTCAGATCAGCATTGTAACCGCCATACTCAGCTCCAAAATCCATCAGTATCAGATCTCCGTCCCGACATTCGGCGTTGTTCGAAACATAATGAAGCGTACAGGCATTTTCACCGGAAGCCAGGATACTTCCATAAGCAGGCCCCGTCGCCCTTTGCGATAAAAATGAATGTTGTATTTCCGCTTCCACTTCATATTCAAAAACGCCTGGTCGCAGGAATTTCATTACCCTCATAAAAGCATTTGCTGTTATGTCGATCGCCTGCTGGATCACTACTACTTCTTCAGGCGTCTTTATCGCGCGCAATCCTTTTAATATGGTCGCAGCGCGGAAATATTGATGCAGCGGATATCTTTTCCTGGTTTCCTCCACATACCTGTATTCGCGTGTTTGCAACAAACTGGATTTACGATCATTTTCATTCGTATCCAGATAAATATTTTTGGCAAGATGAATCCAGACCTGTAACAATGCATCACTCGTATCGAGCCAGATGACCGTATCTATTCCTGAAATATTTTTTCCTTCTTCCGCGCGCAATCTTTTGCCGTCCCATTTTTCCTTGAGTTCATTGGGTCTGACCAGGATCAGTACCTCACGGTATTTTGTATCCGGATGATCCGGAAATAAAACCAGCATGGTATCTTCCTGAACAATTCCCGTAAGCCAGTAGAGATCACTATTTTGTTTAAAAGGATAAATCGCGTCGCCGTTACTTGGGATTTCATCATTACTGACAAAAATAGCAATTGAATCAGGTTGCATTTCCCTGATAAAACGCCGGCGGTTCTGCTTAAATATCAGTGGGTTTAATGGTAGATATTTCATGATCAAAATCAAACTGGATGGGCTAAACGGGCCGTTTTGAGGCTAAAAACGCTCCCGAAAGCGCCAAATGAAAAAAAACTTAATGAAAACTTGTTATTTTAAGAATATTTTCGTCATCTTGGCAGCCAATTGTTTACTACCTAACGACCTCTAACATTGTTTGCTACAAAAAGCTCCTTCAAAAAGGGAGCTTTTATTTTTAACTTGTCGCCGCTTAGAACAATCCATATAATTGTGCATCAATCCGGGTAATGATTTCTCCCAGGTGTTCTTCATTGTCCGGGAATTTATTTTTATCAACATCAATCACCAGCAGACTTCCTTCCTTATACCCATCAATCCATTTATTATACAGATCGTTTAATCTTTTTAAATAATCGAGTCTGATATTTTCCTCATACTCACGACCTCGTTTTTGAATTTGCCCAACCAGTGTCGGTACTGAAGCCTGCAAATAAATCATAAGATCCGGAGGTTGAACCATCCTTTTCAGTGTTTGAAAAAACTGAAAGTAATTATTATAGTCCCTTTTACTCATCAATCCCATGTCATGAAGATTAGGCGCAAAAATATGGGCGTCCTCATAAATCGTGCGGTCCTGAATAACCGTTTCTGTTCCTGTGTAAATTTCAAGTAACTGATTCAGACGACTGTTCAGGAAATAAACCTGCAGATTAAAACTCCAACGTGGCATATCGTCGTAAAAGTCGTTCAGATAGGGATTATGATCGACGTCTTCAAACTGCGGTATCCATTTATAATGCTTGCTCAATAATTCGGTGAGGGTTGTTTTCCCCGCACCTATATTACCAGCGACGGCAATATGTTTGGGTTTCTTCGTTTTTGCCATTCCTAAATGTAAAATCTTATGAGCGAAATATAAAAAGAATCGATCCTCCTCAGAGATTTCTAAAACCGAGAGCTTTACGTACTTCCATCAGGGTGGATTGCGCACTTTTCCTGGCCTTCGCAGCTCCCATAGTTAAAATACGGTCTATCTCGTCGGGGTTATTTTGTAGGGCCGCTGCTTTATCCCTAATAGGTGTTATGAATCGGATCATATCGTTTGCCAGCTGCTTTTTCATATCTCCATAGCGGATCTGGCACTGGTTAAAATCATTCTCAAATTTTGTCAAAACTTCCTGCGTACTTACCAGTCCGAGAAGAGTGAAAAGTCCCTGGATATAGTCAGGTTTTGGACTGTTGGGTTCGGTCGGTCCCTGGTCCGTTTTTGCCTTCATGATTTTTTTTCTGATGAGCTCGTCGTCATCGTTCAGGTAAACGGTATTCATTTGTTGTTCGCTCTTGCTCATCTTGCCACTCCCATCCAGGCTTAATATTTTCACAAGATCCTCTCCATAGCTAAATGCTCTTGGCACCGGAAAGATTTCTCCATACCGGTGATTAAAACGTTCAGCGAAATTCCTTGTCATTTCGATATGCTGTTCCTGGTCTTTTCCGACTGGCACATAATGACAACGATGAATAAGAATATCGGCCGCCTGTAATACGGGATAGGTCAGGAGGCCTGCATTTATGTTATCCGGTTGCCGCCGTGCTTTTTCCTTAAACGTAACCGTTTTTTCCAGCTCTCCTTTATAGGCCAGCATATTCAGGTAGAGATATAGTTCCGGGATTTCCGGAATATCACTCTGAGCATAAATTGTACATTTTTCGGGATCCAGTCCTCCGCCAATTAATTCTGCCACGAGGCGTCGGGTAATCTTTGATAACTCGCTGGTATCGGCATGTGTGGTCAGGCTATGCCAGTCAGCAATAAAAAAATAGCATTCATATTCATATTGCATCCTGGCCCAGTTTTTCAGTGCGCCAAAATAATTCCCAAGATGCAGAAATCCGGTGGGTCGTATACCGCTTAAAACAATTTCCTTATTTTTCTCCATAGAGGAAGGCGAAGATAATGCAGGCGCACTCAAAATCTCCCTGAAACCGTTATTTTTGTCTGAATCCCATTTCATGGAAGTGAATGACGCGCTCGTAGAGAATTTATGTAAACTGGCCTGTCTGGAGTTTGATGCTGCAGGAAAACAGGAAATAAAAAAAGATTTACAAAATATGATCGGCTTCGTGGAAAAGCTGAATGAACTCGATTTGCGGGATACTGAACCGCTTTTGTATATGGGTGAAGAAGCGAATGTGTTACGGGATGATATCTCAGAAAATCCGCTCAGCCGGTCAGAAGCATTGGCAAATGCACCTCTCGCTGACAATACCTATTTTAAAGTACCTCAGGTAGTTAAAAATCCTGCCGGTTCTCCGGGGACCTAAATGAACATAGATCATGACATCTACTGCAATTATTCTTCTGGACCGGATCGTAAAAAGTTATTTCATGGGCAAGCAGGCTGTTCCGGTTTTGAAGGGGATCAGTCTTGAAATATTCAAAAATGAATACGTAGCTCTGATGGGACCATCCGGATCCGGAAAAAGTACCCTGATGAATATCATCGGCTGCCTCGACTCTCCTACCGAAGGTTGCTATATATTGAATGGTCAGGATGTAAGCCAGATGCCTGACGACGACCTGGCGGAGGTGCGTAATAAAGAAATTGGTTTTGTATTTCAACAATTCAATTTATTACCAAGACTAACTGCGGCAGAAAATGTGGCGCTGCCTCTGGTATATGCCGGTATTACCAAAAAGACCAGAATAGAGATGGCCATGGCCGTTCTGGAGAAAGTTAGTTTGACTGACCGCAGTCACCATAAACCCAATGAGCTTTCCGGAGGGCAGTGTCAGCGGGTCGCTATCGCCCGTGCACTGGTGAATAACCCTTCCCTTATCCTGGCTGATGAACCAACCGGTAATCTGGATACGAAGACCTCTATTGAGATCATGGAAATCTTCAATAAAATTCAGGCAAGCGGTAATACGGTTGTGCTCGTGACACATGAGGAAGATATTTCAAAATATGCGCACCGTGTGGTACGACTCCGTGATGGCATCATTGAAACTGATAAACGGAAAGAGGAAGAGCATGCGGCGGTCATTGTCAATTGATAATGGTTAATTGACAATTGCTATCGTCTCTTCCAGCTTAATTAATAATTGACAATTAACAATTGACAATTAAAAAGATGTCCTCAAAAATTTATACTAAAACAGGTGATTCAGGGAAAACCAGTCTGATTGGAGGGACAAAAGTGCCCAAAAGTCATATTCGCATCCAGACTTATGGTACGGTAGATGAGTTGAATGCATTTACCGGTCTTTTAAAGGATGAGTTGTCGGATGCACATAGCCGTGAGTTGCTTCTGGAAATTCAGGACCGGCTTTTTACGATCGGTTCTGCCCTTGCATGTGATCCGGAAAAGGAAACCACCCTGAAGATTCCTGATCTGAAGGAATCAGATGTTCTATTGCTGGAAAATGAAATAGATCGGATGAACATGAAATTACCAGAGATGAAGTCATTTATTTTACCAGGCGGACATGTATCCGTTTCCACAGCCCATATTTGCAGGACTATTTGCCGCCGTGCTGAGCGGCTGATTGTAGAGCTTGACGAAAAAGAACATCTGAATCAGTCGCTGATCATCAAATACCTCAACAGGCTGAGCGATTATTTTTTTGTGCTGGCAAGGTGGATTGGGCATTTACTCGGGGTACCGGAAGTGAAGTGGACTCCCAGACAATAGTCTGAAAGACTGGAAGACTGGAAGTTTGGAAGTGCAGTTCAATAGTGAAGTTTGAATATCACTTCCAGTCTTCCAGTCTTTCAAACTTGTATTTTCCCATCCTGCATTCGTACCACCCTGTCAGACATGCCGGCAAGGGCTTCATTATGTGTTACCACAAGGAAAGTCTGATTGAATTTTTCCCTTAGCTCAAAGAATAGCTGGTGAAGTTCTTTTGCATTGGCAGAATCCAGGTTTCCGGTGGGTTCGTCCGCAAATATGATATCCGGCGAGTTAATCAGTGCCCGACAAACCGCTACCCTTTGTTGTTCTCCCCCGGACATCGCAGATGGCTTATTTTCCATTCTATGACCCACCCCCAGCGTTTCAAGCAGTTCCCGGGCCCTCATTTCCACTTCGGTTTTGCTTTTTGCCGCTATCCAGCCCGGTATACAAACATTCTCCAGAGCTGTAAACTCAGGCAATAAATGGTGAAACTGGAAAACAAAACCAATATGTCTGTTCCGGAAAGATGCTAAGTATTTACCCTTAAGGGTATGCAATTCCTTGTTTTTGAGATAGATTTCGCCTTCAGCCGGCTCATCCAGGGTTCCCAGGATATGCAATAAAGTGCTTTTACCTGATCCTGAGGGGCCAACCATGCTTACAATCTCCCCGGCATGGATATTCAGATCCACCCCCTGTAATACGTGCAGCGCCCCATAATATTTGTGAATATTCCTCGCAGACAGGATCAATTGGCCAGCCTCTGTTGGGATCATGCGCAAATATAACAACCCTGGGTTAAGGAGGAATCTCCTAACCATCTATAAATGGTATTTGGTGGTTTCATTATAAAAATTACTTTTGCGAAAAATTAAAGGCAGGCTTTTACCGCGTTAAAACGGGATATACCGACCGATCTGACCTTATTAAAAAAGCAGAAATTAAATAAAGGATACCGATGTTTTGGACACTTGAATTAGCCAGTTACCTTGAAGACGCACCCTGGCCTGCAACAAAAGACGAACTTATAGACTACGCCATTCGTTCAGGCGCTCCTATTGAAGTAGTGGAAAATTTACAGGAATTGGAAGATGAAGGAGAATTATATGAAGGCATCGACGATATATGGCCGGACTATCCTTCACAGGAAGATTTTTTCTTTAACGAAGACGAGTATTAAGCGCAAAGCGTAAGGCGCAAAGCGTAAAGCGTAAAGCATAAAGCATTATAAAAAAAGTCCACTCATGTTGAGAGGACTTTTTTATTTTACTGTGATGCAAATTACTTTTATTGTGAGATGAATTGTATATTTCCCGGCTTTACGCTTTACGCTTTGAGCTTTATGCCTCTAAATGGTTTTTCTCCATTTCATTTACAACTGCTTCGGTGACGCCTGTAAAAGAAAACCCTCCATCATGGAAAAGATTCTGCATGGTAACCATCCGGGTTAGGTCACTGAATAATACAGCCAGATAAGCTGCACAATCGTCTGCACTGGCATTTCCGAGAGGGCTCATTTTTTCAGCATATTCCTGAAATCCATCAAATCCTTTCACGCCACTGCCCGCCGTAGTTTTTGTTGGCGATTGTGAAACGGTGTTGATTCGTACTTTCTTTTTGATACCATAATAATATCCAAAACTCCGGGCAATACTTTCCAGCAGTGCTTTTGCATCCGCCATTTCATTATAGTCAGGAAAGACTCGTTGGGCTGCTATATATGTCAATGCGACCACGCTGCCCCAATAATTTATGGCATCCATCTGGTAGGCCATTTGTAATACCCGGTGAAAGGACATGGCCGATATTTCAAGAGTCTTTAAATTAAACCCATAATCCAGGTCTGTGTATGGACGCCCCTTCCGCATATTTACGCTCATACCCACTGAATGTAAAACAAAATCGATCTTACCGCCGAAGTGGGTCATCGAATCTTCGAAGAGTTTTTTAAGGTCTTCCGATTTGGTAACATCAGCTCCAATCACAGGGGCTTTCACGGCTTCTGCCAGTTTGTTGATCTCGCCCATGCGCAGGGCGACCGGCGCATTTGTTAACACCAGCTCTGCTCCTTCCTCATAACAACGCAGAGCCGTTCTCCAGGCAAGAGACTTTTCGTCCAGCGCGCCAAATATGATTCCCTTTTTCCCTTTAAGCAGTTGATAGGCCATACAATCGATTGATTTTGTATGCGTAAAAATAAGAAGATATTTTCATCGGGCGCATCCGACCCAGTATTGCTTTTTTGTATATTAACAGCAGAAAACCATTTAACCCTTACAAATGCGATGTAAAGTTTTTGTCTGCTGCACCATAACCTTAACTTTTTTATTGTCATGTAATCGAAACCTTGTCAACCTGGATTTTACAAATGCCAAAGATGAAGTGGCACCGCTGACCAACCTGGTTTTTCGTTTCGATAAAACCCTGGTTGCCGATTCTCTCATCAACCATTGGGATTCTGCCAGGTATGTTTCCTTTGAACCGGCGATCGCAGGTAAATTCCGCTGGGAACATGGAGATGAGCTTGTTTTTTCTCCATCCACTCCACTACTTCCTGCAACCAGTTACCGTGCCACCCTCAACAGCGATATACTTCAATACAGCAAATACGATCGTTTTGCCAATGCCAAGGAAATTCAGTTTCATACTGCAGAGTTAAAATTGGAAAATTCAAATAGTACCTGGGTTTTGCAGGATGAAAACAGCAAAACATATGTGCCCCAGCTGGAACTTTTTTTTAATTATGCCGTAGATCCTTCCCAGTTAAAAGAAAAACTAAAACTGACCCTGGATGATAAACCAGTCAGTTTCAGTTTACAAACACTTTCAGCTTCGGATAAAATTTCTCTCCGCCTGGCAAATATTCCCGTGGCAGATAAAGACTATGATATTAAAATACAATTGGAAAAGGGAGTGATACCTGCCGGAGGAATGAATGGCACAAAAGAAATGGCGACTGCAACTGCCATAATATCTTCTCCATTTGTACTTCGTATTAACGGCATAGAAGTCAGTCCGGAAGGATCAGGCGGAATGATTACCATCGCTACCAGTCAGAAAATCATTTCAACAAATCTGGCGTCCTATCTGACTATCGAACCGGCAGTCAAATTCAGCACGGAAATTACGGAGACCGGCTTTACAATTCAAAGCGATCAATTCAATGTTGACAAATCATACCAGCTTATCATCAAAAAGGGTTTGCGTGGGCAAATAGGCGGTACACTCAGTGAAGATTATATCAATAATCTGGCATTTGGCATACTCGAACCAGATATCAGTTTCCAAAACAAAAAAGGAATTTATTTATCAGGGAAGGGAGAAAAAAACATGGAAGTGAAGATCACGAATGTTGAAAAAGTAAAAATATTAATCTCAAGAATTTATGAAAACAACCTATTAGTCGCCCAGAGGAGCGGATATTATCCACGTGAGAAAAATATATACAGTAACGATTATGATGAAAATTCAGATTTCACAGCGGGCGATGTGATATATGAAAAAGAAATAAATACAAGCTTACTTCCTAAATATGGTAATAGCCGGCTTTTACACCTGGACATAGAAGACAAGCTACCAGATTTCAAAGGTATTTATCATATACAGATCCGTTCAACAAAAGATTACTGGGTAAAAGACAGCCGCTTCCTTTCGTTATCTGATATCGGAATCATTGCAAAACAGGGAACGGAGAATCTGGTAGTTTTTGCGAATTCTATTCAAACTGCTTCACCGATTAAGGGAGTGAATATGACTGCTTATGGTTCCAATAACCAGATCCTTGGCATGGCCACCACGGATGATCAGGGAGTTGCAACCATTAAATATCAGCGCCGTGAATTTGCAGGATTTAAACCTGCCATGATCATTGCTAAAACAGGAGATGATTTCAATTACCTGCCATTTAGTTCAACATTAATTAACACTTCCCGCTTTGATGTGAGCGGCAAAATATTGAATGTAACCGGACTGGATGCTTTTATTTATCCCGAAAGGGATATATACCGTCCCGGCGAGACCATTCATTATTCGACGATTGTGCGTGATTATTCCTGGAAATCACCGGGAGAAATTCCGGTAAAATTAAAATTCCTTTTTCCCAACGGAAAGGAATTAAAATCATTCCGTAAAACATTGAATGATCAGGGATCGGCGGAAGGAGATATCGAACTGCCTATTACTGCTATTACAGGAACCTACTCACTTGAGATATATACATCGACCGATGTATTATTGTCAACACAGCCATTTCATGTAGAGGAATTCGTGCCTGACAGAATCAAAGTGACGGCTACGCTGAACAGGGAGTTTTATGAACCAGGCAACACAGCGGAAATAAAAATCCAGGCAGTTAATTTTTTCGGACCACCCGCCTCGGGAAGAAATTATGAATGTGAGATTCAGCTCAAACAAAAAACGTTTTATGCAAAAAAATTCAACAACTATGATTTTAATCTGACCAACCAAAAATCATTTTATGATAAAGTAACGAGAGAGGGGAAAACCAATGAGGCCGGAGAAGCCAGTGAAAAATTTCAGATTGAGGACATGTATAAAAATGTCGGTTTGCTTCAGGCAGATTTCTATAGTACCGTATTTGATGAAACAGGACGTCCAGTCAGCCGTCTTACGAGCGCTAACATTTACACCCAACCGGTATTTTTTGGAATCGCAAACGACGGGTCCTGGTATTATCCGCTCAATCAGCCGGTGGGATTTCATTTAATCGCACTTGACAAAAACCAGGCGATTATTTCGGCGAATGCAGACGTATCCGTTGTCAAACACGAGTACCGGACGGTTATTTCAAAAAACGGAAGTTATTTCAGGTATGAATCCCAGAAAGAAGACAAACTGATCAGTTCCAAAATAGTTGCTGTCAGTGGTGAACAAACCAATTTCTCTTTCGTACCCAAAACTGCAGGAGAGTATGAACTGAGAGTAGCCATACCTGGATCGAATACTTATGTAAGTAAATCTTTTTACAGTTTCGGATCCTGGGGATCAGATAACGCGTCATTTGAAATCAATAATGAGGGACATGTAGACATTCAGCTTGATAAATCGTCTTATTTCAACGGAGAATCCGTCAGGGCTCTTTTCAAAGCGCCTTTCGATGGCCGAATGCTGGTAACTCTGGAAACCGACAAGCTAATCAGTTATCAATGGGTAAATGTTGGAAAAAGATCAGCCAGTGTTGAATTAAAGCTCACTACGGAAGCTGTTCCCAATGCTTATATCACTGCGACTCTTATT
>DASSGT010000106.1:0-4539 GCA_035693345.1 Puia sp.
AATGATCATGCTGGCAAATGGAAGCGGAGACTATCGGTCTCCGAAACATCACAGAGAAAATTGTATCCAGGCGGCAAAATGGTATTCAGTACCCTATGTAATCAACGGCGTGTTTGTCTGCGTGGATGATGTACAAGGTCATTTCGAGAATGCCAGGAAACAGGGAGCCGTAATATTGTCAGAGCTGGAATATGGAGAGCCTGGAACCCGATATAGGGCAGAAGACTCCGAAGGCCAACGATGGATGTTTATGCAAAAGAAATAACGCTGAAAAGAGCATTACGCTTTACGCTTTACACTTTGAGCTTAAAACTGCTTTTTTTGCGGATTGACTGATTTTTATATAACTTCATTCGATAACGATCTGCAGCTGTCCCGGCTGCTTTTTCTATTTTTACAAGCCAAACTATTGATATGGTTCCCGAGGTTTTAATAGACTTATATAAAGGATCCCCGGGTTTTTGGGACGAGATGGGAAACGGTCCCGATTTTCGTGAACCTTATATTCAGGTGGTGCATGCGCTGAAGCAACTGGATGTGAACAGCCTGCAGCTCAAAGAAAAGCTGGCCAGCGATTTATTCATGAACCAGGGTATTACATTTACAGTGTATAATGATAATGCCGGTATCGAAAGAATTTTTCCCTTTGATATCATTCCCCGCATTCTGACCGGGGATGAATGGAAAAAAATCGAAGATGGTTTAAAGCAAAGGCTTCGCGCACTAAATCTTTTTTTAAAAGATATTTACTCAGAACAGAATATTCTGCATGATAAAATAATTCCAGCTGAATTAATCGCATCCTGCCCGCATTATATGCGGGAAGTGGCGGGTATTCAGGTGCCTCATGATATTTTTATCCATATTTCCGGAATTGACCTTATACGCGGTGACAATGGTGTATTCTATGTGCTGGAAGATAACCTCCGCACTCCATCCGGTGTGTCCTACATGCTGGAGAACAGGGAAATTACCAAACGCCTTTTTCCTGAACTGGTGGCCAGCTCCAGAATACGGCGCGTGAGCAATTATCCCCTGTTATTGCACGAGATCCTTCTTTCGTTGTCCCCGGCACAGATCTCCAATCCGAATGTGGTATTGCTGACGCCGGGTATTTATAATTCTGCTTATTACGAACATGCTTTTCTCGCCCGGCAAATGGGTATTGCGTTGGTGGAAGGCAGAGATATGGTTGTAGATAACCACAAAGTGTATATGAAAACCACACAGGGTTTGGAACAGGTGCATGTCATTTATCGCAGGGTGGATGATGATTACCTGGATCCGTTAATATTCAAACCGGACAGTGCGTTGGGTGTGCCGGGGCTGATGTCTGCATATCGTAAAGGGTCCGTGGCAATCGTAAATGCAGTAGGGAACGGAGTGGCCGATGATAAAGCCATTTACGCATTCGTGCCTGCCATGATAAAATATTATCTGAATGAAGAACCCTTGTTACCCAACGTTGAAACATATGAAATGAGTAATCCGGACACCCGCCAGTTTGTGTTTGATAATCTGACAAGTATGGTGATCAAACGCACCAATCAATCCGGTGGCTATGGTATGGTGATGGGTAATAAGGTTACCGATGAAGACTGGGCAAAAGCAAAAAAAGAAATTGAAGAAGATCCACGAAGCTTTATCGCTCAGCCTATCATCAATTTGTCTACGGCCCCATGTTTCATTGATGGAAAATTTGAAGGAAGACACGTTGATCTTCGTCCCTATGCACTGTGCGGGCCTTCCGGGGTGCAAATTGTTCCAGGAGGATTAACGCGCGTCGCTTTAAAGAAGGGGTCGCTCATTGTGAACTCTTCCCAGGGTGGAGGCAGTAAAGACACCTGGATCATTGATTAACCGTCAGTATATCTAAAAAATTTTTTACATGTTAAGCAGAATTGCAGACTCACTTTTTTGGCTGAATCGCTACATGGAAAGGTCTGACGGAATGTTGAGGCTGACTGCCACGCATTATATTTTTTCACTCGATAAGGATGTAAAAGGAACGATGACCTGGAAGGCAGTCATGGAGATTTTTACTGAAGCGGATGATGATTACTTAACATCGATTGAAAATAATACCGAAGCCTGTATAAAGTTGTTGCTCATAGATACTTCAAATACGAATTGCCTGAGGACGCTGGTGAACAAAGCAAGAGAAAATGCCCGGGGCGTTCAGGATCATATCACAAAAGAAGTGTGGGAAGAAGTTAACCAGATGTATCACCTCGTTAATCAACCCGTTCTCCAGCAAAAAATTGATTCTTTTCTAGGATTGGAAGTGATGGAACCGCTGATAAAACACACTGTTATGTACGCAGGCATCACGGATATTACCATGCCACGAGGGATCGGATGGTGGTTTATGAATCTTGGAAAATATACTGAACGATGTTTTCAAACGATCGCCTTCGCCGAGAAACAATTGGAACTGATCAATTTTAAGGAAGCAGATACCAATGATTTATTGCAATGGAAATATCTATTGTTCAGTTTATCGGGATATGAACTACACGTAAAAACATACAGGAGCGGTAATCACAATTATAATGTATTACACCAGGTCCTTTTAAATGAAAATTTCACCCGCTCAGTCATTTATTCATTGCAAAGAATTGAGCATAACCTGAATAAAGTGATTGGAAAGAATATGAACGAAGAAAGGTCGGCCTTACTGCGCATCTTCGGACGACTATTCAGTAAGGTGCAGTTTATGGAACTGGACTCGCTGAATAAAGACAGAGTGCCAGTTTTTTTTGAGGAACTCAAAACAGACCTTATAGAATTTAATCAGAAAGTCGTACAACATTTTTTCTCTTATTCTTAAGTCATAACATGCCCACTTTCAGGATCCAGCACATCACGACCTATGAGTACGACCGGCTGATCCAGGAGAGTATGAATGAAATCAAAATCTTTCCCATTGTTTCGTCCGACCAGGAAATTTTGCAGCAGGAACTGACGATTACGGGTAATCCGGAACTCCTTTATTTTTATGACTATTGGGATAACAGGGCAGCGAATTTTAACTTGTTTCCTCCCCATCAGAAACTGGTTATTGATAGCCGCCTGACCGTGAGAACAACACGCACTTCGGATCTCAACATAAATTTCATTAGTGTATTTGATGAAATTTGGAGTGAAGTAAATGGTAAATTAAAATTGGTGGAGCTCTCAAGGCCCGATTACATTCGTTCGCAAAACCTGATCGATAAAATAGTCAGGGAGGTTTACAGTCCGGATCATTCGGTAGCGATCACCGTTAAAAATTGCTGTGAATATATCTTCTCACACTTTCATTATATAAAGGGTATTACAACCGTTGAAACAACCATTGACGAAATTGTCGAAAAAAACGCAGGTGTTTGTCAGGACTTTGCGCACGTTATGCTGCAGGTATTGCGTACGTTAAATATTCCCAGTCGGTATGTCAGCGGATATATATGTCCGAATAAAAGCGGACTAAGGGGAGAGGGCGCTACCCATGCCTGGCTGGAAGCCTGGATTCCCCGATCTGGTTGGGCAGGTATTGATCCGACCAATAATGTATGGGTTACCAATAATCATGTGCAACTGGCAACCGGAAGGAATTTCGCGGATTGCAGTCCGGTGAAAGGCTCCTTCAGGGGACCTGCCAATCAGCATCTGACAGTTTTTGTCGCGGTAGATTATGAAGACGGACAAATTTTCAGCGAACTAAATAAAGTGGATCTGAGAAGGGAGAATATCAAAGCCGAATCCCCCCATTTTTCACCCTCGGCACAACAGTAAGATTGGCTTTATTCAGTTATCTTCCTCACATGCGTAAGACGTAAGGCGAAAAGCTCAACGCAGTAGTATTTTAGTGTTCTAACAAGTTCCTGATAATAACTAATAATTAATAACTATGAAGCAATGGCCGCTAGTCATTTTAGTTTTTATATCCCAGTGTACAGTGGCCCAGGAATCAATTCAATTGAACGCTTCGGATACACCTCGCATTTTTGCACCCGGCGTGGTTTCTGATGGATTTGCAAATCGGGACATGGCGATTTCACCTGACGGGAATGATTTATTTTATACGATCCAGTGGTATTTCGGATTGTATTCCGTGATACTTCATGCACGGAAAATAAACAACCGTTGGACAAAACCTGATACGGCCTGGTTCTCGGGAAAATATAATGATATGGAACTCGCATTTTCTCCGGATGGCAACAGACTGTTTTTTAGTTCGAACCGTCCCTTGAAATTGTCAGACACCGTCAAGGATTATGATATCTGGTATCTTCAAAAAAAGGGCAACAGATGGGAGGACCCGGTTAATCTGGGCAGCACAGTAAATTCTGATAAGGATGAATTTTATCCCTGTCTGACCGAATCAGGCAATTTCTATTTTACCAGGAATAATGATGACAGGGGAGATGATATTTTTATGTCTGTATTAAAAGACGGTACATTTTCACCGGGGCAGGCATTGCCGGATGCGGTAAACTCGAAACAGGATGATTTCAATGCCTTTATTGATCCGGACGAGAAATTTATTATTTTCTCCTC
>DASSGT010000107.1:0-7893 GCA_035693345.1 Puia sp.
CGGCACTTGCCGCCAATGCTTCTTTCCGAAAAGTGAAAGTAGGGAATGAAAATGCTCTCTATGCTTATATGAGACAAAAATCGGGGAATAAAATTTTTGTCATCCTGAATCTATCAGATAAAGAACAGACTGTTTCGGTAAATGATAAATCCCTGGCGGGAAATCCTTACAATGTGTTTATGGGGAAAAATGAATTGTTGGGAAATAAACCATGGAAGATGGAACCATGGGGTTATATTATTTATAAGTATTAGAGGCAGGAAGGCAGGAGGGAAGGGGGGAGGGATGCAGGAAGGATAAACTATCAAGCCTCGGCCGTTGTGCCTTCCTGCTTCCATCCCTCCTGCCTTCCTGCCCTCCTGCCCTCCTCCCTATTTCTGAACTCCCGTGATAGTCGATTTTTTCGTTCCGTAATCGAAACTTCGTTCGATGTCTATCGAAATATTTTTCCCATCGAAATGACAGGTAAATATTTCTGTGTGCGGACTCTCGATGTAACGCATCTGCATTACCAGGGTCTGATCATCCCTCCAGAAAAAATTCCCTGCTACTTTATAGGGTGAAAGGATGGCCCAGTTTTCATTCGCATCGGAAACTGAATAAGGCCCCGGTTTGTTTGTCTGTCCTGTTTTCCAGAAACCTGCACCGTAATACAAATCGTAGGTATCTGTTCCCGCATTGAGGATGAAATGGCATATACTGTCGCGAATCTGAACACTGACAGATGAAATATGATTTTCATTTGGTTCCAGCACAAAATATTTGATCAGATTTTTATTTGTCTTGAGAGAAGTCAAACTGCCAGTCTCAGGAAGAAGCGCGAGGGTAGATAATTTTGCCTTTAAAGCCGTCTGGGATTTTGGGTCTTCAGGAAGTTTATCCTTTTTAAATGCGGGTAACAGGTAATTCCAAACCAGGTTTAATTCATCCTGCATGTTATGTGTTTCTTCCGTGATAGAAATAACAGCATCCAATCCCGGTAAAACCAGAATATACTGACCAAATGCGCCATCCGCGCGATAAGAGTGATGGCGACTTCGCCAAATCTGATAACCGTAACCCTGTTCCCAGTCGCTGGAATCTTTTTTTGCTTGTGGTAAATCCGGATGCTGGATAATTTTTGCTGTGGTTGCTTCTTCGATCCAGGACGAAGGAATGATCTGGTTTCCGTTCCATAATCCTTTTTGAAGATAAAGCTGACCGAGTTTTGCCATGTCTTCAGTTTTTACCCGCAGTCCCCAGGCTCCTGTATTTATTCCCGTAATATTTTCCTCCCAGTCCATCCCGGAAATTCCCAGTGGTTCGAAAAGTCTGGGCCGGAGATATTCGACAACTTTTTGTCCTGTTACTTTTTGAATAATAGCGGACAACATGAAAGTGCCCATGGAATTATATAGAAATACTGTACCCGGTTTATACGCAATAGGGGCAGCTAAAAATGTCTTTGGCCAGTTTTTGGACTTTATAACCTGTCTTGGTTCAGGATCCATTCCGTCAGACATCGTCAGAACGTCTTTGATGGTGAGGGCAGCGAGATTGGATGAAATCGTATCCGGCAGATCTTTCGGAAAAAATGAGATGACTTTATCTGAAAGTTTTATTTTGTTTTCGCTCACGGCAAATCCGATGGCCGTTGACGTAAAAGTCTTACTCGCAGAGTACAGAGTATGGCGCAATGTTGATTTATATGGATCCCACCATCCCTCGGCGATCACTTTACCATGACGAAGAATCATGACACTATGTAATTCATTTTTACTTTTTTCAGAAGCATTAATAAATTTCAGAATGTCCGCGGATGAAACGCCCTCCGCTTCCGGTGTACTCCTTGGTAATGAAGTGCCGGTTTGAGCGTTTGCAGAAAATGAAACAACGAGCAGTAACAGAACGAGCCTTGATTTTAACATGCGTTTTTAATTGTTAATTGTCAATTGTCAATTGTTAATTCAAATCATTTTCAAATTAGCCTTCGCCTTCGCCTCACACGTATTTCTTCACAACAGGAATTTTCCTCAATAAAATGCTGACCTGCCAGCTGATAACCATTGAAATCAAAAATGTGATCAGGAATTTTATGAATGCGGGTAACTCCACATTTAATAATTCATACTGACACCATAAAACAAAAATATAGTGAACTAAATATATGCAATAAGCATTCCGGGTAAGTGAATCCCGGAAGGAACCGGCCCGCTTAGTAAATTTTCTAAAGAGCGTCAGAAAGGCGATAGAACTAAAGCATGTGGAACCTGCGTAAACAGATCCATAAATAATTTTTGAAGGCCATTCTCCTAATTTCCGTCCGAATCCCTGTCCTCCCAATGCTTCCAGAACAAGCAGAAGCATGTAAAAAATTACGCAGGCACGGAGCCAGACCCGCCAGTATTTAATAAATCCCGATTCCGAAGAAAATAATCCTTTTTCAATATCCGAAGCGCCGATGATGCTTCCGAAAATAAAAAAGCCAAAATAAAGCAATAAACGACTTTTCTGAAATGCAAAGGGACCAAAACCCGTCCAGGTATATGCTCCAAAAATCCATGAAGCCGGAACATACAGTAACCATATGATTATATAAATCATGAAGGCAACTTTTACCGGATGATCAGCCAGGGCCTGCAATTTATTTTCCGCTTTGTATACAAATGGTAAAAACGCCTTTCCAAAAACAGCAAAAATTAAATTGAACAAAAAAAGAACCCAGATAAACCAGGCAGGTCCCGGAGGCCATCCTTCAACAAAAATGAAATCCTTTAAGAAATTTTCTAGTCCGCCTTCCGGGTGTACGGTCAGATAGGCAGGATAATAGGCCAGCAACATCAAACTACAAACGGCCACGACAAATGGTAGAAAAAGCCGATAAAAGCGGTCGCGGATAAATAAGGCCGGTCCTTTCTTTTTTAATCCCTTCACGACAAAAAATCCCCCGATTAAAAACATCAGGGCCATAAAAAAAACATCGTTGAAGTTTTCGAAAATATCGAGGCCGATCCATCGTTTACTATCAATGATGGGATGGGTGGAAAGGATATAAGCATGTGGGTTCAATCGGGCGAACGTCGTGTATGCCAGGGTAGAGTGATGAGCGACCACCAGAACTGTTATAAATGAGCGGAGGTAATCAACCCATAAGGCTCTCCCGGCACCATGATTCAGAACCGTATTGGATGCAGGATTGTCAATTGTCATTTTATGCACGTGGGTGTTGAAAACAGATCTTAAATATAAACCCTATTTTGCCTATTTTTAAACCGATGTTGGCTGACTGCTCGTTTACACGATTCGAAACAATGAACCCGAATCTACTCGCAAACCCGATTTTCAGGGATTATTTTAATATTCATCAATCTTACGGTGAATTGTTAGATGAGGAGGGTAAAGTTCGCCCTCACTGGGAAACTTTTTTTGAAACGTATTCCCGGCTTGGCGAAGAAGAAATCAATAATCGTAATACTGATACGCTCCGCCTACTCAAGGAAAATGGTGTAACCTATAATATTTATGGTGATCCCAACGGCTTAAACCGTCCCTGGAAGCTGGACAATATTCCTTTCTTAATCAATCAGGAAGAATGGACTTCCATCGAAACAGGCCTTTCCCAAAGAGCACAACTGTTGAATCTTATTCTGGAAGATATCTATGGGGAAAGAAAACTTATCAGGGAAGGAATTTTACCTATGGAGCTTATTTATAATCACGCAGGTTTTCTCAGACCCTGCAGTGGCATTCATCAGCGCGGTAAGCATCAATTGGTTTTATATTCCGCAGATATTGCAAAAAGCACAAAGGGTAAACTCTGGGTTGTAAACGATCGAACGCAGGCTCCCTCCGGATCCGGTTACGCGCTGGAGAACAGAACAACGATGACGCGCGTGATTCCGGAATTGTTCGACGGGTTAAAAGTCCGCCATCTTTCACCATATTTCAGTGCGCTCCGAAATGGTTTGAATGAAATCGCTCCGCACAGAAACCTGAATCCACGGATCGTCATCCTGACACCGGGTTCTTCCAATGAAACCTATTTTGAACATTCTTATCTGTCTTCCCATCTTGGATTTACGCTGGTGCAGGGAAATGACCTGATCGTAAAAGATAATTTTGTATGGCTGAAAACAATGGGTGGTCTGGAACGCGTGGATGTAATTCTTCGCCGTGTGGATGATATTTATTGCGATCCGCTGGAATTAAAGGCTGATTCCCAATTGGGCATTCCCGGATTGTTACAATGCGTTCGCAGTGGAAATGTAAGTCTGGCTAACCCATTGGGCAGTAGTGTTCTTGAGAATCCCGGATTGATGCCATTCCTGCAACTGATCTCCCGATATTTTCTGAATGAAGACCTGATATTGCCGACCATTGCTTCCTGGTGGTGCGGACAGCCGAGGGAACTTCAATATGTTTTGGAAAATATCAAAACCCTGGTCATAAAAAAAATACACCGGGCTGCAACGGGTAGTTCTTCTATTGACGGAGCATCGTTATCAAATAGTCAGTTAGAAGCGTGTAAACACCAAATCAGATCAAACCCTGCACTTTATGTTGGACAGGAAAAAGTAGAAATATCCCTGAGTCCTTCGCTCATAGAAGGAAGAATAGTGCCGCAGAAAGTATTATTCAGAAGTTTTCTGGTCAGTAACCAGAATGATTATGTGGCGATGTCCGGTGGTCTGGTCAGATCATCTGCCGATGCCGCAAATTTTCTCATATCAAGTCAGACCGGCGGATTTAGTAAGGATGCCTGGATTATTTCACCTGAACCTGGCAGGGTCGTCAATGTATTAAAAGAAACACCCGAATCTGCCGTTGAAACATATAATGATATGCTGCCCAGTCATGCGGCTGAGAATTTATTTTGGGTAGGACGTTATACCGAGCGCATTCTGGGTAATGCTCGTTTCCTGCGAACAGTGATGCAATTTCTGGCCGAAGGAAATAAACTGATCACGGATATCAACAGGCAAACGGAAAGGAGTTTACTGGAAGCTTTTACAAAATACAGCTATACCTTACCGGGCTTTGTTGGAGAAGATGCAGAAAAATTATATGCCGACCCCTGGAAAGAATTAAAGGATGTCCTTTTTAATGAGAAAAGAATAGGTGGTATCAAATATAACTTTTCCCAGTTTCACAAGGCCATACATGAAGTACGGGATCATTGGTCCACAGATACCTGGCGCGTGATCCGAGGGATGGAAGAAGGATTACAAAATGGAATTCCTTTGTCGCATCATGGACATCTGCAGATGATTCATGCCCTCGATAACCTGATCACTTCCATTGTAGCATTTATAGGATTGAACCGGGAAAGTATTTCCCGCGAGCAGGGTTGGATCATGCTGGATGTCGGAAGAAAAATCGAGCAGAGTCTTTTGGTGATTACCATGCTGAGAACAAATCTGGTAAAAAAATATAGTGAGCAGGTGGAATATAATCTGCAGCAATCGGTTTTAATGAGCAATGAAGGACTCGTGAATTACAGATATAAATACCGCAGACCCCTTCAAAATCTGCTGGTCATCGATCTTTTGCTCTTTGATCCCAATAATCCGAGGTCATTAACCTATCAGGTTGTGCGATTGAAATCCTACCTGCAAAACCTGCCCAAAAATAATGGTGGCAAATCTTTGACTGAATACGAGCGGCTTATTTTGGAAGCCGACACATTGCTCAAACTCGCCGATAAAAAAGAACTGGCCGTTTCAGACGATGAGGGATATACAAATCTTGAAACATTTTTATCGCGGCTATTCGGTATACTTTCTGCCATTCCCGGTGTTATTTCCAAGGCCTTTTTCAAACATGAGATGACACCAAAAACAATCATCATACGATAATACGACTGATCGTTTCAGATATGAAATATACGATTCAACATAAAACAGCCTATACTTATCTGGAACCCGTCAGCCTGTGTCATAATATCGCGCGTTTGGTTCCGCGCAACACCAGTGAGCAAATCTGTAAAAACACTCATATCCTGATAGAACCAAAGCCCGACCGGATCAATGAATATGAAGATTTCTTTGGGAATAAAGTGATTTATTTTTCTATTGAAAAGGAACATTGGGAACTCACGGTCAATGTGACTTCCGAAGTAGAACGCCATCAGTCCGGTCAGATAAAAATGCAGGTTTACCGAAATGCCAGTCTGGATGAAGTAAAAAAAGCGATTCAACATCTCAAAGGAGAATCGATGGATATCAGGCAATACATTTTTGAAACACCCATGACCGCTCCAAATGAGGAGATCATCGCATTTGCATTACAATCTTTTCTACCGGGCAGATCTGTTTTTGAGGCGACAGAAGATCTTACAAAACGGATTTACAGGGAATTCGAATACAAACCGGGACACACGACCATTTCAACTCCTCTGGCTCAGGTAATGAAAGAGCGGAAGGGCGTTTGTCAGGACTTTGCTCATCTGGCTATTTCCTGTCTCCGGTCTGTCGGTTTGCCGGCCAGATATGTAAGTGGATATATTGAAACAGTCTCTCCCGAGGGAGTTGAAAAACTGATTGGAACAGATGCTTCCCATGCCTGGTTCAGCCTGTATATCCCTGATATGGGATGGACCGATTTTGACCCCACTAATAATTGCATTGTATCCGATCAGCATATAACAATAGGCTGGGGAAGGGATTATGCGGATATTGCACCCCTTGACGGGATTATTCTCAGCAGCGGTTCTCATGAATTGACGGTATCTGTAGATGTAAAGAGAACGAATTGAAAATTGCCCACTGGTATAGTTATTGAATAATACCAGATCTAATTTTTATTATGAAACTCTATACCTGTAGTAACTGTCACAGTCTCATCTATTTTGAAAATAATATCTGTCTAAATTGTAAGTACTCCCTTGGCTTTGATGCTTATACACTTTCACTGATTACCCTGGTAGCAGAAGGAAATAATGTTTTCTCGAATGCACAGAATAAGGATCAAAAATTTCGTTATTGTAAAAATTCAGAATATTCAACCTGCAACTGGCTGGTTCCTGCTTCTTCCGGTGCCGCCTATTGCCAGGCATGTGATCTGAACCGTATCATTCCTGATCTTTCTAATCAGGAAAATCTGAAGCGGTGGAAAAATATTGAAATTGCCAAACACCGCCTGGTTTATTCGCTGCTCCGCCTTCGTCTTCCGGTGCAAAAGAAGATAGGAGATGAAGAATCCGGAATTGCTTTTGATTTTCTGGCCGACACATCACCGAAGGAGAAAGTGATGACAGGCCACGATAACGGAGTCATTACCATCAACATTGAAGAGGCAGATGAAGCCGAACGTGTAAAACACAAGCAGGATCTGCGGGAAAGATATCGAACACTGCTCGGTCACTTTCGTCATGAGATAGGTCATTATTATTGGGAAGTGCTCATCAAAAATTCTGACTCGATCGAAAAATATCGTTCACTATTTGGCGATGAAGAAAAAGATTATTCCAAAGCACTTGAAGAATATTATAAAACGGGAGCGCCTGCCAACTGGAGTGAAAGATTCATCAGTGCTTATGCCACTTCTCATTCCTGGGAAGACTGGGCGGAGACCTGGGCGCATTATCTTCATTTGATGGATACGCTTGAAACCGCTTCTTCATTTGGTATCCGCATTCAGCCGGACACGGTTCAGGATACCAAAGGCATACAGGCAAGTATTCAGCAGGATCCTTATGACATGACAGATTTCGGCCAGATTATGAAATGGTGGCTACCACTTACTTTCGCGTTAAATAGTTTGAGCCGCAGTATGGGGTATTCGGATTTTTATCCGTTTGTGATTTCGGAGCCAGTAGTAAAAAAACTTCAGTTCATACACGAATTATGTTTAAAGAATGCCGGTAATACGAACTTTCCACGCTGGTAGTTATTAGGTTCAAGGCAAAGGATAAAA
>DASSGT010000108.1:0-7787 GCA_035693345.1 Puia sp.
CTGGACCGATCCGGAGGTGAGGAAAAGGATGCTGGACTCTTTTGTGGTAGTTTCCCTTTATGTGGATGAACGCAGACTATTACCGGCGTCTGCTCAAATGGTTTACCCTACCAAGGATGGCGCTCAGAAAAATATTATTACGGTAGGTGACAAATGGGCTACTTTCCAATCTGAAAATTTCAATGCAGTATCCCAACCCCAATATGCCCTGATTAGCCCTGAGGAGAAAATCCTCACGTTTACAAAGGGTTACACGCCCCAGGCATCCGAATTTGCAGCCTGGATGGATTGTGGACTGGCCGCATTCAGGAGATAAATTCGTTTATGTAAACATTATCGGGGTTGGATATCCCCGGTAAGCTTTCTAATATGTATCTGTTATTTGGAAACAAATAAAATAAGAAAGGCCGCCTGTTCAGACGACCTTTTCTTTGAACGGTGTAAAAATTTCTTAGAGGGCAATTCTTTTTTCCACCATCATTTTACGCAGGTTGATCAAACCATAGCGCATCCGGCCGAGAGCCGTATTGATGCTGCAGTTTGTCAGCGAAGCGATCTCTTTAAAGCTCAGATCGGCATAGTGCCGGAGGATGATAACCTCGCGCTGATCTTCAGGAAGGAGGTCCAGCATCCGTCGTACACGGTCGTGGCTTTGCCTCTTCATGATTTTTACATCAGCACCATCTTCGGTAAAATTGATGACTTCGAAAATGTCCCGGTCATCACTGGTTTTGATGGCGGGTGTTCTTTTCACCTTGCGGAAATGATCTACGCAAAGGTTGTGTGCAATGCGCATCGCCCAGGGAAGGAATTTACCTTCTTCTGTATACCGTCCACCACGAATGGTGTCGATAATCTTAATCAGAACATCCTGGAAAATGTCCTCAGCCAGATACTTGTCTTTGACGAGGAAGAGAATGGAAGTGTACAACTTGTCCTTGTGGCGGATTACGAGAGCCTCCAGGGCCTGTAAGTCGCCGTCGCGAAACGAATGGATTAACTCATGGTCGGTTTTCGTGCGTAGCGAATTCATAAACTTCTACGGTTTTTAAAGGTGATAGGATATGTATGTTGGATTTATAAAAAAAAATGCTTGGCTTTTCGGTGTAGAAGTTCTTACTCTATAAAACTATTTTATTGTGTTATCGAATGTTAATCTGCATTTAAAGATATACAATTTTTGGAAAAAACAACATTTTGGGAAAATAATTTGTTATACTGGTTCTAATCCTTCTTTCCCCCTTTGGGAAATCGCGGCTAATTGTTTCACATCCAATATATTTGTTTTCCCAATCATGTCCATTACCACAAAGGCAAAAAAGCCTTCTTCCTTACCCGGACCTCTTTCCACCCGAAATTCCATCGAAATAAAAGGGGCCAGGGTACATAATCTGAAGAATATTTCAGTCGACTTTCCACGCAATAAATTTATTGTGGTCACAGGTGTATCAGGTTCAGGAAAATCTTCGTTGACGATTGATACTCTTTTTGCAGAAGGACAAAGACGCTATGCGGAAAGTCTGAGTTCATATGCACGTCAGTTTATGGCAAGAATGGATAAACCGGACGTGGATTATATAAAAGGACTTTGTCCTGCCATTGCCATTGAGCAGAAAGTAACAACCCGTACACCACGCTCTACGGTTGGCTCGATGACTGAGCTATATGACTACCTGCGTTTACTTTTTGCCCGGATTGGAATTACATATTCTCCTGTTTCGGGCAGAGTAGTAAAGAAGAATGATGTAAAGGATGTGATTTCAGCAATACAGGCAAGACCATCGGGGGACAAGGTCCTGGTCCTTGTGCCTTTTAAACAACATACGAACCGGAGTACAACCGAAGAGCTGAATATATTACTTCAGAAAGGTTTCAGCAGACTCTATATTAATAAGGAAACAGTCAGGATTGAAGATCTGCTGGCCGTTCCCCCAGACGCACCGAAAGCCAGGAAACAGGAACCAAAAATTTCAAAGAACGATTCTTATCTTTTGATAGACCGTATTGTAGTAAAAGAGTTTGATGAAGATGACAATCACCGGCTGGCTGATTCTATCGGTACGGCATTTTATGAAGGGGAGGGCCAGATGTTACTGGAGATCAACGGAACTGAAAAACTGGCATTTACAAACCGGTTTGAAATGGATGGAATTAAATTCGAAGAACCCGTACCTAACTTGTTTTCCTTCAATAATCCTTATGGTGCATGTCCGACCTGCGAGGGTTTTGGACAGGTACTTGGGATCGATGCCGACCTGGTAATCCCTGACAAAAGACTTAGCCTGTATGAGGGTGCTGTAGCGCCCTGGAAAGGGGAGAAGTTAAGTGCCTGGAAGGACCATTTCATTAAAGTTTCAAAAAAATACGATTTCCCGATACACAAGCCGATCATCGACCTTACAAAAGCCCAATACCAATTATTATGGGAAGGGAACAATGAGGTCAACGGGATCAATGATTTTTTCAAAGAGGTGGAAAGGAACCTCTATAAGGTTCAATACAGAGTTCTGCTTTCCCGTTACAGGGGACGGACCAGCTGTCCGGATTGTAAGGGTTACCGGCTTAGGCCCGAGGCACTGTATGTCAGGGTTGGAGACCTGCATATCGGCGAAATATGTGAAATGCCTGTGGGTAAATTGTTTGCCTGGTTCAAAAATCTTTCTTTGAGCAAATTTCAGCTCCAGGTGGCCAAACGAATACTGATTGAAATCAATAACAGGCTGAAAACCTTGCTGGACGTGGGTTTGGGGTATTTAACACTGAATCGCCTGGCCAATTCACTCAGTGGAGGCGAAAGTCAGCGCATACAGCTCACCAGGTCCCTGGGCAGCAACCTGACGAACTCATTATACATATTGGATGAGCCCTCAATTGGTCTTCATTCGCGTGATACAAAACGTCTGATTGCAGTGTTAAAAGAATTGCGTGATCTTGGAAATACAGTAGTTGTAGTTGAACATGATGAGATGATGATGCGTGAAGCAGATTACATTATTGATATGGGTCCGCTGGCAAGTCATCTCGGCGGTGAAGTAGTTGCAGCAGGAAATTATAATACGATTATTGAAAGTGAAAATAGTTTGACCGGAAAATATTTACGTGGCGATCTGAAAATTGAACCGCCTGCTAAAATCAGAAAACCCGAAAAATTTATTGTTGTCAACGGAGCGAGACAAAATAATCTGAAAAACATAACGGTCTCTTTTCCGCTCAATGTACTTTGTGTGGTGAGCGGTGTGAGCGGAAGTGGTAAAACCACTTTGGTAAAACAAATTCTTTATCCGGCACTTCAAAAGATGAAAGGAGAATTTGCGGATAAAGTAGGCATGCATGCATCCATTACCGGAGATATGGACGCTATCAGTCAGATAGAACTCGTGGATCAAAATCCGATCGGAAAATCTTCACGCAGTAACCCGGTGACTTATGTTAAAGCATACGATGAAATCCGTGATTTATTTTCAAAACAACCACTGAGTAAATTACGCGGCTTTCAACCCAAACATTTTTCTTTTAATGTGGATGGCGGACGATGTGATACATGCAAAGGTGAAGGTGAACAGGTGGTAGAAATGCAGTTTCTGGCCGACGTGCATCTGACTTGTGAAGTGTGTAGTGGAAAACGATTCAAAGAAGAAGTCCTGGAAGTGTATTATCGGAACAAAAACATACATGATGTTTTGGAAATGAGTGTAGATGACGCACTCGAGTTTTTTAAAGATGAAAAAGAAATTCTCCAAAAATTAAAACCACTCAGTAGTGTGGGCCTGGGATATGTTAAACTGGGTCAGTCTTCTGATACTTTATCAGGCGGTGAAGCGCAACGAGTGAAACTGGCATCATTTCTTGGCAAGGGGAAAAGTCTGGGTCATATACTTTTTATTTTTGATGAGCCTACCACGGGTCTTCACTTCCATGATATCAAAAAACTACTGACGTCTTTCAGTGCGCTGATCGATCAGGGACATTCGGTTCTTGTGGTGGAACACAATACCGATGTGATCCGTTCGTCTGATTGGGTTATTGACCTTGGACCGGAAGCTGGTGAAGACGGCGGAAACCTTGTCTACGAGGGCATTTCAGCGGGATTGAAGAAAGCGAAGGAGAGCCACACTGGTAAATATCTTTAATACAAGTATGGAAGACTGGAAGTGTGGAGGTCTGGAAGTGCAGTTTGGAAGTATAGAGAGTTTTCAAGTGATTATGATACATTCATACTTCAGCACTGACATGAGAACATGGATAATCAAATAAGTTTTTAAATATACTTTTCTGTCGACCAGAACAATCTTACATGCTCCATTCTGTTGGTGGACTTCGATGGTATTATAAATTCCTTTGATCAATTCAAACTTATCCCCAATAAGAAAATCTTCGTCTCAACATCAGATTGAACTTTTTCTTTTCTATTGTGGCCTGAAAATAAGGTTGAAAAAGTTCAAGCCGTTCCACCGGTTTCTTTTTACTGATGACAGAATTAATAAGAAAGTTTAATCTGAATTCTCCTTTTACCAGAAATAAAAATCAGATTATTCATTTTTACCGGGATCAGGCAATCCTGATTTTAATTAATAAGAAAATAGTTCTCTTCCTTTGGACAAGTTATTTTATACCACCATGCCTGGATGGTTTCAATAATTATATTTATCCAGTCTGTTGCGGGAGCCTGATATGTAAGTAAGTATTCCATGATTCTATTTTTTTAATGTTGAACAAAAATAGAATCACAATAAAAGCGGGGCAATGAGACTTAGGTGATACTCCGGATTAAGCCGGTAAAAAGTTGTTTTACGGCGGTGAAAATTTTTGCCGCCGTAAAACAACTATAAGCGATTGGGTGAACTAGTGAGGGAAGAAACTATTTCACATGTTTGTTCAGGGCGCCTGCCATTTCAAACATGGATATCTGATCCTTAACAAAAATAGGTTTCAGATTGGCATCTGCATTGATCATGCGTTTGTTTTGCTTATCCTGCAGGTCGTTTTTCTTGATATAGACCCAGATTTTTTTCACGATTTCAGTTCTGGGTAATGGTTTGTTTCCAACAACTTTTGCCAGCGCATCGCTAACAGACAGTGGAGTCATGAAAGCGGCATTTGGTTTACGTGCTGATTTTTTCTTGGCTGCTTTTTTTGGAGCCGCTTTTTTTGCTGCTTTTTTTGGAGCTGCTTTTTTCTTTGCTGCTTTCTTAGCTGACTTTGCCATAATGAGAATATTTAATGGGTTATCAAAAAGTTAGTGGTTCAAATTTAAGTTTTTTTATATAAGCAAAATGTATCATCCTTATTTTGACCGGTACCAGACCGGCAAATGCCACTTGTATCGAATGCCCAGCATACGGGTCGTAAATATCAAAACAATGGAAATAGCAGCGCTAATGGGATCCGGAACAGTTAAATGGATTAACAGAAAATAAGCAACGCCTCCCAGAATCGAGGCAGACGCATAAATATCTTTCTGAAAAATAAGGGGCACTTTATTCAGCACAATGTCGCGTATGACACCCCCGAAGCAACCGGTCATGGTACCCAGGGCAACACAAACTCCAGGACTCAGGTGATGTAAAAGCCCTTTCTGAATACCGATTATTGTAAAAAGACCTAAGCCCAGGGCATCAAAGGAAGTCAGAAGGGATTGAATTTTTTTCAGCCTCCGGCCAAAGAAAAGCGCACCGGCTGCTCCGGCTACAATTACCCAACCTATAGATGGCTGCAGGAGCCACGCAACCGGTGTATCTCCAATGAGAAGATCACGGACGGTACCGCCTCCTATTGCAGTAATAAATGCAAGAATAAGGACGCCGAAGGGGTCCAATTTCTTTTCCATGGCTGCAAAAGCACCCGAGACTGCGAAACTGAATGTACCCAGTATATCTATGAATTCCGCAGGAGACATGAGTTCTGTTTGGCGGCCTACCTCAGCCGGTCAAGGCTTTTTACGAGTTTCTGATCCCTGTAAATGCCCCGCCAGGCAAGGAAAAAGAAAATAGGGATCATAAAAACGAATACCGATGAGATGGTATGGCTACCCTGATGTTCAACAAACCGGTGAATCTCTTTTAGATAAAGAAAGATATTTAGTATTGAAAACAAAAAGCCCAGGATGGCGAGCCGCCCCTGCAGTTTCCTGTTTTTATATAAAAAAATGTCAATGACGGCAATACACGTTATGACGATCGTCACAATCAGGATCCAGATACTAAAGGTCGCCGTCAGATATTGAAAACTGGCCGGCTGCCCGGGTACTTCAATATTTCCGCTGTAGAAGGAAAATTTAATCGTCAGGACCGCGCAAACGGCAGCCAGCAGAAACCAGACGGATTGCATTCTTTGTAGCATAAACCTGAATTTATTTCAGATCCAAGTTATTCAAAATTATTCACTCTGATTGTCTGATGTAGCAGGAGATATTGATGCCAGTGTAACGAATACAAAATTCAACTGCAGGCAACCCATCGATACTGCGCTTCAGAAAGCCAAGGTCGATTTAACAGGCATTCTGGGCAGAGTAATCATTTGATGATGTCCTGTATTTTGAAAGAGGCAGTAAAAGTAAAAGTCAGAATATAAAACTGAAATACCGGTCAACCCAACTCCGGATACAACGGAAACTGCTTCATGTGTGCATTGATTTTTTTCCGTATACCGGTCAGGACGGTATCATCCTCTGCGTGTACAATTGCTTCATCTATAAAATCAACGATTGCACTCATGTGCTCCGCCATCATGCCGCGGGTGGTAACTGCAGGAACGCCGATGCGGATCCCGGATGTGATAAATGCACTTTTATCATCAAAGGGAACCATATTCTTATTCACCGTGATATCAGCTTTGCCTAAAGCGATCTCTGCTTTTTTTCCGCTGATATTTTTATTTCTCAGATCGATCAGCATCAGATGATTGTCCGTACCACCGGAAACAATATTGTATCCCTTTTTGGTAAAACAGGCACTCATGGCCTGCGCATTCACGATGATCTGTTTGGCATAAACAGTAAATTCATCGGATAATATTTCTCCAAATGCGATGGCTTTTGCTGCGATCACATGTTCCAGCGGTCCTCCCTGAGTGCCTGGAAAAACACCCATATCCAGCAGGTTACTCATGGGCCGGATATTTCCCTTATTGTCTTTTAACCCAAATGGATTGTCAAAATCCTTTTTCATCATGATGATTCCACCCCGCGGACCACGAAGGGTTTTATGCGTGGTGGATGTTACGATATGACAGTGTTCAAATGGAGAATTCAGCAGTTGCTTTGCGATAAGTCCGGCCGGATGGGCCATATCACACATAACCAGCGCGCCTACCTGATCTGCGATCTGGCGTATCCGAAGATAATCCCAGTCACGGCTGTACGCTGAAGCACCACATATGATCAGTTTGGGTTTCTCCTGATTTGCCACTCTTTCCATGCTTTCATAGTCGACCAGACCATCCTGTTTTTTGACACCATAAAAGTGCGGCTGATATAGTTTACCGGAAAAATTCACCGCAGATCCATGTGTCAGGTGGCCCCCCATGCTCAGGTCAAGACCCAATATCTTGTCTCCGGGTTGCAGCACGGCGAGACAGACCGATGCATTGGCCTGGGCTCCGCTATGTGGCTGCACATTGGCATAGTCACAATTAAATATCTGTTTCAGGCGGTCAATGGCAAGCTGTTCCGTCTGGTCAACGATTTCACAACCCCCATAATAACGGCGTCCGGGATAACCTTCAGCGTATTTGTTGGTCATCACATTTCCCATCGCCTGCATGACCTGCAGAGAAGTAAAATTTTCGGA
>DASSGT010000109.1:0-4077 GCA_035693345.1 Puia sp.
CGTGTTGATTCCAAGTGGAATCCAGCTGGGTAATTCTGCAATATGAGTTGCCAGCTGGCGAACGGACATGCTCTTGGGGTGAGGTTTCCAATCGTATTGATCGTCCGGAACGATTTTCAGCATTTTACGGGTTATCTCTGCTTCCTCTTTCAATTGATTTTCGAAATAAGATGTAATCGTGTTCATAATAATGTTTAATGATTTAAACAAAGTAAACACCGACCACTGACAGCCCTATGGCAGTCCAAAAAAATAAAAATTAATATTTTACGGGAAGTAGGTTCATATAATCATCCAGTGGCATATGTTTCGGAATGGTAAAATTTTCGTCCGTACACTGAAGACGCAGGATGCGTGAAACGCGAAAATCCCGATAATCTTTTTTATTATGACACCACCCGATGAGGTGCCAGCTGAGCGCATAAAAAATAAGTCCGATCGGCTCCAATTTCCTGACAGAGACTTCTTCCTGTTTATTTGAATATCCGATTTCCAGGATTTTCCGGGCAGAAATGGCCTGTTGAATGCGGGTCAGATAATCAAAGCTCTGAACGAAACAAACAGGCACCTGCAATTTGATGTTGGCAGCCAACTTCTCAATGGAATCTTTCTGGGAGGAGCGCAAAACGGATTTTACCTTGGTGAGGGCGGACGTATAATGGTGATGAATGGATTTATCGGCAAACGCAGAAACAATGGATTCCATCAACAATAAGGCGTTTGCTTCTTCTGTACTAAAAGAAACCGGCTGAAGAAAATATCCGTTGACTATAAAGTATCCCCGATGTGGCTCAAAACTGACGGGTATTCCCTGTTCGTTGAGTGCTTTGATATCCCGGTAAACAGATCGCACGCTAATATTAAATTTCTCGGCAATCTTTTCACCTGTTACGAATTTTTTGGATTGTAATAATGTGAGAATCCCGAATAACCTGTCAATACGGTTCATGTTTCAAATTTACCACATTCGTTGTATTGACTTCGGCCCCAAAATTCAGTCTTTTTACAATCATGGATGCCAAACTCCCCGCCACATCCGGACGTGACGGGGAGTCAGTAACGGGTACAGATCCAAAACGGGGCACCAAAATACTTAGTTTTATTTACTAAATAAATTAGTGTGTATAAAATATTTATACTAGTTTTGAATAATCAACTACTTTAAACAGCTAAAAAATACGCAATGTCAAACGCAGAAAAATTAAAGGCGCTTAAGTTAACCATTGATAAAATAGATAAGGACTTTGGCAAGGGCAGTGTGATGATGATGAATGAAAAAAGTACAGAACCCATGGAAGTGGTTTCCACCGGTTCTATCGGATTGGATGTTGCCCTGGGTATTGGCGGATTGCCCCGTGGCCGCGTAATTGAAATTTATGGCCCGGAATCATCTGGTAAAACGACTATTGCGACACATGTTATCGCCGAAGCACAGAAAAAAGGCGGTATGTGCGCTTTTATTGACGCGGAACACGCTTTTGATAGTAATTACGCCAAGAAATTGGGCGTAGATGTGGACAATCTCCTGATATCTCAGCCTGATTATGGTGAACAAGCCCTGGAAATTGCCGACCGTCTGATTCTTTCAGGAGCTCTGGATGTTGTTGTGATAGATTCAGTAGCAGCCCTGGTTCCCAAGGGAGAATTGGAAGGCGAAATGGGTGACAGTAAAATGGGACTTCATGCCCGATTGATGTCCCAGGCACTACGTAAGCTCACTGCTACCATTAGCAAGACAAATACCATTTGCATATTCATTAATCAGCTCCGTGAAAAGATCGGCGTGATGTTTGGAAATCCGGAAACGACCACCGGAGGAAATGCATTAAAATTTTATGCTTCCGTGCGTTTGGATATTCGCCGGATGGCCCAGATAAAGGATGGAGAAGAAGCAATCGGGAATCATGTTAAAGTGAAAGTGGTAAAAAATAAAGTGGCTCCTCCTTTCCGCAGCGCAGAATTTGATATTATTTTCGGTGAGGGCATTTCAAAAATGGGTGAAGTCATTGACATGGGTGTGGAATTCGGTATCATAAATAAAAGCGGAAGCTGGTTCAGCTACGGCTCAGACAAACTAGGGCAAGGACGTGATTCCGTTCGTCAGTTACTGCTTGACAATCCGGAACTGGCCTCAGAAATCGAAGCAAAGATTCGTGCGAAGATCAAAGAAACTCAGGAAGGAGTGGTACCTGAAAAATAATAAGAGATGTAAAATCTTTGGGTTGGTAAGTGTAGACTGTTCGAGAGAACGGTCTTTTTTTTGAATGTGCCTCAACTGAATTTTATAATAAATAAACCAGAATCAGAGGTTGGGCGTATACCTTGTTTGTTTAAAAATTGATGTTGTCACATGGAAAAAGAGGGCATAAAAAAGGGGTCAGAATAAAAATTCAACCCCGTTTTAAAATCCAATATCCTATGAAAAACCGAGGTAAAGATATACGTAAACATTCACATCCACAAGATGTAAAACCAATTACCCGGGAATCTTTAATTATTTTTCACAAGCTGTTCTGAAATGACGGTATTTGTAGCTTTATCCGTTGCTTTCAAAATATAATTCCCTTTTTGTAAAGCTGACACATTAACAATTTGCATTCCTGCTTCTACGTCCTGTATAAATTTTATTGTTCCGTAAGCATCCATCACCTGAATATTCAAAGCATGTGAAGAACGAATAATTAATAGTTTGTCCACCGGATTGGGAAAAAACTTAAAATCAACATCTGAAACGGAATTTATATTTATTGTTTTTGAAGATAACTCCCTGCCGTCTTTCCCGGTTATACGAATCCGGTAAGATACCGGGCCGCTGCCGACTGCGTTGTCTGTAACAGAATAAACTGAATCAGATCCTGCAGATGCCTCCATAGCACTGATAACATCAAAATGAATGGCATCAACACTTTTTTCTACAACGAAAAAGTCTTCCGCTTTAACTGCAGGAGCATTCCATCGTAGTACTGCCTGACCATTTAATGCATTTACCGTAAAAAGGCTGAAAGCTATATTCGACTCAGGCGATGTAATATTAATATGACCAATATGATCATTTGCAGATTGACTGAACGCCATACAGCATAGGAATGCTGATAAAATCAATAACTGAAGTCGCTTCATGGGATAGTAAATGTGGATAAACTGTGGACAAAATCTATGCCATTTCCCAAAATAGGAATACGGATTGGTCATTTCCCTGACCCGGACCGGGATTTATCTGGCTACAGGGATTCTGCCTGAAGCCACGACTGTAAAGGGTTTGCGGTCACGACTCCCGAAAATTGGATCGGGTTAAAAACATTATAAACAAAAAATGCAGATCCCGGAAACCCTGTTTTCCCTTTTTGGGTCAATCAGGGTTTTTGCCTTTGGTCTAAAAATAGAATGGTGTTCTCCTTCAGAATGGAAGTCGCCGCAGTATCAGACCAGGCTGCGGCCACTTGTCGTTTAGGCTTAAATTGTGGTAAACCCATCAGCATGAGTATATATAAAATGGCCGCCAGCAAGCGGATAGCACTGGTTGCACATGATAATAAAAAAAAAGAGCTCATTGAATGGGCCACTTATAATAAATCCGTCCTTTCAATGCATCGCCTCTTTGCCACCGGGACAACCGGGAAATTGCTGGAGAAAGCCATTGGTATTCCTATTACGAAATTTATGAGTGGCCCATTAGGCGGCGATCAGCAGATCGGAGCAAGAATTGCAGAAAGAAAAATTGATGTTCTGATTTTTTTCTGGGACCCCATGGAAGCACAACCCCACGATCCGGATATCAAAGCATTACTTCGCCTCGGCGTCGTTTGGAATATCCCTTTTGCCTGTGATCGTTCCACCGCTGATTTTTTATTAACCTCCCCGCTCATGCACCAGGACTACGACGTAATCCAACCTGATTATTCCCTCTACCTGAAAAGACCTGACAGATAGGTCAATCTTACTATCTTTAGTTCAATCAATCATTTGATATTCTATAACCTGATCATGTGAAGAAAACTTTGAAAATCAGTTTACGCGTTCTGGCTATACTGATAGGACTTATTTTGCTTGCCTTTATCGGCGGTTGGATTTATCTCA
>DASSGT010000110.1:0-5181 GCA_035693345.1 Puia sp.
CAATATGAATCACGATTATAACCAGCATAATTATAACCGGAACACAGCGGCTTACCGGCCACCGGTAACCGTTCAAAGAAATGTAACTGTGCAGCACAACGTTACAGTACATGAAAATGTAAATGTTTATCACAATCACTATCAGCCGGTGCATGCTTATGCATATCATCCGTATCATCCTTATTATTGGGGTCATAACTGGCACCCGCTCGGATATTTCTCAGTCTCACTGGCGAGGGATGCTTTTTTACTGACCATCGCGAACCAGCAATATTATTATGACGAAGGAGTATATTATCAATCGTCTTCGGGTGGTTACTCTGTTGTACCGGCGCCTGTTGGGGCAACAGTCAGTTCCCTGCCGCCCGGTTATGAAACTACGATGGTAGGAAACGATTACTATTATTATTATGGAGGCACATTTTATATTGATACAGGGAATGGTTACCAGGTTGTGCCGGCTCCCTATGGGGCAGTCGTCACGCAGATCCCGGATGGTGCGATCCAGCAGGACATCAACGGACAGACCTATCTCGTTTATAACAACACATATTACCAGCCTGTATCGCAGAACGGAACGGACGCCTATGAAGTAGTTCAGGTAAATTAAATGTTATCACGGCATTTGTTAGAGAATCGTTATTACACAAATCCTTGTCATATGTCAGGCATCTTCTGAATGTAATTTGCGTTTAGTATTATATAAAGAAGTGATTTATGAAAAAGTTAATCGTAGTAATGATTTGTGTGGGGCTTGGCTTTACAGCGGCAGCCCAGAAAGTTCGTACTGTGGCAGTTTACCACAATGTGTATGCAATCCATCCGGTTTATGGATTCGGTATTGGTTATTATCCGCCATTCTATAGTCCGTTTGGATTTTACGGACTTCCCTATGGAGCATATTATCCCTACGGGAATATGTTTAGCAGGCCCAGCAAGCTGCAAAGAGAAGAGGAAGATATCAGATCCGACTATGCGGACCGGATTTATTCCGTGCGTCAGGACGACAGCCTCACGAATAAACAAAAACGCCAGGAAGTTCGCGCGTTAAAGAAACAGCGTGATCAGGAAATCCATGATCTTGTAGTGAGCTATCATCAAAAGCCCAAAAATCAGAACCAGGATCCGCAACCGGGGAGTCAGCAACCAAATCCATCGGTGATTCAATAGTGTGTTACGGTCACGGGCTGTTGATTATCTGTAAATTTGTACATGCAGAAAAATATTCTTTTGGCTGCTCTGATTTTCGGGTGGTTGCAGGCCTCCAGGGCACAGGGTAAACACCTGAAGGTCGGAGATACGATTCCTGTGTTCTTACTGCGCGATCAAAACAACAGTCTGTTCAACATTTCTGATTATGTTGGAAGGAAGATCCTGGTGATATTTTTTTATCCCCGGGATGAGAGCAGTGGATGCACAAAGGAGGCCTGCGCCTTCAGGGATCAATATGACGCATTTACGAAAGCGGGAGCGATGGTCATCGGCATTAATTCAGGATCTGTGGAGAGCCATAAAAATTTTATTCAAAACCATAAGCTTCCATTCACGTTACTGAGTGATCCGGATAATAAGATCCTAAAAATGTTTGGCGTCAAAAGCAAATTCTTCATAACAGGGAGGGAAACTTTTGTTGTTGATCTGACGGGCAAAATCGTCTTTACTTTTGACTCTTTCACCAACGGCCCGGCGCATGAAAAAGAAGCATTGCAGTTTATAAACGGCATGCGGAAACCGGTCGGATGAGCCGGTGATAAATTCTTACATTCATGGATGAAAAAGTCCCGGCCGAAATGGATCACCAGGGGGATCGTGATCGTCTTGTTACTGATCGGATACAGGATTATCAGCAAGTATTATTTCAATTCGCCGACTTATACCATACTTGCTATCGTCGGAATGATTGTACTGACTTATCTGGTTGTATTTTTTAAAGAGATATTCCTTCGGAAGAAGAAATGATTAATCCAGGTATTTTTTATATATGGCCCGGTAACCCATGATCCAGGCCAAAGGCGTTAATGAATAAAACAAGATTTTTTGTACGGCATAGGGAGGTTTTACCAGGCGGAACATGTCTGAAAAATAGTTAATCGTCAGGGCTGTCTGAAGTAACCGGGGCTTTCCTTTCTGATCCGTTTTTCCATCATTGACCAGTCCGGTGATGGTCTCAAAGAAATATTCCGTTTCCAAGGCAGGAATTGTTTTCCAATTTACAATAGCAGTACGATTCGTTGGATTCCACATGCCATGATGGGCGCCTGCCGGAATATGCAGTTCATCTCCTGCGTGTAAAACCTTAATTTCTGTGCCGATTCTAACCGTTACTTCCCCATCCAGAATTCTGAAGTATTCGTCCTGTCTGGGGTGGTAATGAAGTATGGGTTCCGGTGTATTGGGAACATAGACCGATTCCATTTCTAGCATTTTCCCGCCTGTGCTGGCAGCGGTTTGAATGAACCGGTAAGTCTGACCATTCTTCGAATTCGTAATCTGTTTACCAGGGAAGGCCATATAATGATTTATTGACAAATATAAAGAGACAAAGATTGTTGCAGTCTAACCGGGAATTAAGTTTAGCTTCGGAAAGATTAAAACTCTTCCATGCAAAATTTACCTGGTTTAAAATATCTCTTCATAGGTTTTATTTCCTTTTGTTCTTTTATTTCTTCGGAGAATTCTTTTGCGCAATCGATTGTCGGGAAATGGAACCAGGTAACGGTAAAACAATGGCTGACTGACGAAGGAGCAAAAAAATATGGCAAACCTTTTATTGTGACAGATATGGCGACCATCGGAACGGTTGTCAGTGAGTTTAAATCAGACCATACCTATGTGACCACTTCAGGTAATAGCGACGGCGGATCGAGAACCTATTCAGGCTCCTGGTCGCTGGATGGAAATATTTTGACGATGACAGATCAAAAAGTGACTGCCGCTGTGCAAAGTACGGTGACAATAAAATCTGATATGCTTGTAATGGAGACCCTGCATTCCGACAGCAAAATCACACGAAAAATCGAAATAACATTTAAGAGAGGATAAAACTGATTTCCGTCTTCATTGCTGAACGATAATCTGCCCGGGGTCTTTTACAACGATTGATGGCTGACTATCCTGTACTTCTATCGGACCCTTCACACAAACGGTTTTGCCGGTATATAATTTTTCGGGCGGTGACGGGAAATTGTCACGATCCTTTCCCTTTATTATGATCCTGATCTTCTGGCCGGGTGAAGCGCCACCCAAACTGATACAGGTGATATGACTGCTATCGATATATTTCCCATCAAAAACCTTGTCGCAAACAGATGTGTCTGAAATATTCATAAATCGTGTATTCTTATTAGAGAAGAAATCTGATTTATTCCAGGACAGGCCGATCACTGCCAATAAGATAAATAAAAAGATTCCGTATTTGAACATGGCTTCGATTTTTCATTATCCCGGCAATTGTCATGCCCGGGCAATAAAAAAACGGGTATCTTTCGATACCCGTCACTAAAAAGCATTACCGATTAGTTAATCAGTATTTCCTTTCTTGTGTTTTCTTTTCCTTCTATGACAGGAAGACTGATCTGAAGAACACCGTCTGCATATTTAGCAGAGATGTTTTCGGTGTTGATGTTTTCATTCAAAGTAAAACTTCTCTTAAAACCTCCGCGACTATATTCCCTTAATATCCAGTCCGGACGGGGAAATCCTTCCGGTGGATTATAAGAAACGGTGAGTTCATTTCCATTCATATCCAGATGGAAATGCTCTTTGATACGTCCCGGTGCAAATACCAGCAATTCATAGCTGTTGTCTGTCTTGTAAATGTTCACGGCTGCACGTTGCATAGAGCGTGCATACAAATGTCTGTTACCGTGCTGATTGCCTTTTGCGGCCCATGACTGATTGTAGTACATGTTTTCTGGTTTTTAATTAAAAAATAACTAACATAAAATTTAATCTAAAAACAGTGCCGGGATTGAAAGGTGCTATTTTGTCACCGACGGTGTTCACTATGATCCTGACGAATTCAGATACCGGAACGCACATTAGAATTCAGAACCCATAAAAAATTATTTGGTAAATATGTCAAGTATTCTTTACATTTAGTATTGCAAACTTGACATAATGAGAGCAAATTACCTGTTTCCATTTGGCACCCGATATTTCGGAATTGCCCTCATCCTGGTACACATTCCTATCAAATTGCTCTGGGATCATTATTACCCGAACGGTTATGACCAGTCTGTGTCATCTTCAGGTACAAATGGTTTTTTATTTTCTGCACCTCATCTTTTTTTCATCGGCACTACGCTGATGGTACTGGTCGGACTATTCCTCGTTGCATTTTCCCGGGAGCGGGTGGAAGATGAACAGATCACACAGTTGCGGCTCGACTCACTTCGATGGGCCATCTATCTGAATTATGCGATCCTGCTTTTCAGTCTGATATTTACAAGTGGCGGCGAATCACATCATATATTGATGCTGAATATCTGGCTTCCCCTGCTATTTTTCATCCTGCGGTTTCAGTGGGTAATCTACCGTTTAAACCGCTCAGCAAAATCAAATGATTCTGATACCGGCTTATGAAAAACAGTCTCCATGTAGAACGGGCTATCAAAAAAATGACGCAGGCAGACCTCGCGGATCAGGTGAGTGTGTCCAGGCAAACAATCAATTCTATCGAAAGCAATAAATATATTCCTTCAACATTACTCGCATTGAAAATTGCGCGGGTATTTGGTAAATCGGTCGAACAAATTTTTCAACTGGAAAAAAAAGATCTATGACAAACAATGCAGAACCTCACTATGGAAATGGTAAGATCTGTTATCTGGAATTGCCCTCGCGGGATATTGATGAATCCAGTACATTTTATCAGGCGGTTTTTGACTGGAGAGTGCGCAGACGCAGCGATGGGTCTGTCGCTTTTGATGACGGTGTGGGGGAGGTGAGCGGCACCTGGCGCACTGATCGCAAACCAACCAGCGACGTCGGGATGCTAGTGCATATCATGGTTGATGACATCAAGATAACGATGCAGAAAATAATTGACAGGGGCGGAACGATCGTTCGGCCCCTGGGCCTCGATGCTCCGGAAATCACAGCGTGGTTTCAGGATCTCTCAGGAAATATTCTGGGGTTGTATCAGGAACCGGGTTAAGCTTAAAGCGCAATGCATATAGC
>DASSGT010000111.1:0-2075 GCA_035693345.1 Puia sp.
CCGGTACGTATGCAATTTCCCTGCCTGTCGGGCTACAATCGCTAAATTTGACCGCAGAATTGATTCAAGTACAAAAATATTAAACGATGAATTCCGCTGAACTAAAAAGTTTACAGGAGCCTATAAAAGAAAAATACCGAACAGACCCCGCATCAGCGATCATTACATTGAAAGCCCAGGGGAAAATAGGAGAAGGAATTTCATGTAAGGTTGAAACCGGGAGGGCCCTCGTCGAAGCCGGATTGCATCCTGCGACCGGTGGCACGGGCATCCTTGCCTGTTCAGGAGACATGTTGCTGGAGGCGCTTGTAGCCTGTGCCGGCGTTACACTGAGTGCGGTGGCGACCGCCATTGGAGTCAACATAAAAAGCGGATTTGTGAAGGCAGAAGGTGATTTGGATTTCAAGGGTACGCTGGGCGTATCGAAAGAAGCTTCAGTCGGTTTTAAAGCGATTCGCCTTTTATTCGACCTGGAAACAGATGCCACTGCGGAGCAGATAACCAGTCTGTCCAAACTGACTGAAAGATATTGCGTGGTTTATCAAACACTGATGAAAGGGGTAACTGTTGAAACAAAATATCAGGCGAAAAACTGATCAATGCCTCCCAGATAACTATGAAAGAGATACATCAGAAGAAATTACTGATCAAGAACATGGTTTGTCAAAGGTGTATTTTGACAGTCGAAAACACCCTGAAAGAACTGGACGTTCCATTCAGCAAGGTCGTTTTAGGTGAGGTGAATCTCGTGAGCGATATAAATACTGACCAGTTGAAAGAAATTGATAAGGCCCTGGTCAAATTTGGATTTGAACTGATCGAGACACGTATAAATAAAATCATAGAGGATATAAAAAAACTTGTCCTGGAATATTTGCAGGAGGGTGTGTCAGATAAAAAACGCAGGTTATCTTCATTTATCACAAGCGCTTTACATTATGACTATAGCTATCTGAGTGATCTGTTCTCTTCCATTGAGGGACTCACGATCGAAAAATATTTTATCATTCAGCGTATAGAAAAAGTGAAAGAGTTAATTGTTTACGACCAGCTATCGCTTACCGAAATCGCCTATCAAACCGGTTTCAGCAGTGTGCATCATCTATCCAGTCAGTTTAAAAAAGAAACGGGTGCTAACGCATCTCACTTTAAGAAAATAGGTGCGGCCAGGCGAAAATCGATTGACAAAGCCTGATCCAAAAATTATATACATCTTCCCCTCAATAACGTAATACCTACACGGACCTGCCGCGGTAGTTTTGTGCTGTCATCCATCAATAACAATAAAAATAAAAAATCATGGAAACATCTATTAAAGCAGCGGGTTTATGTAACCCGAATTGTACATGCGAAAATTGCAATTGCGGACCGGATTGCAACTGTGGCCAATCGTGCCATTGATTTCAGTCGGGAGAGGCGTAGGCCTCTCCCATCCCTGAAGGGGAAACACCATCCGAAGCAAAATATCTATAAGGGAAAACACCTAGATTACCCGTCGGCTGAGTTAATAATTCGTAAATATGCGAGTACTTATACTTATAATAAAATCGCCGTTTTCACGCTATAGAATATCAAAATAATCCGAATTGGAAACAGCTGTTTTATCGGGTATAGTCCATGTATTGGGTATTATGGCCCTATTCTTCTCATTTCTTCCATTAATTCTGTACTGGTATAAGGGTCTGGCTGAGAACAAAGCCTATATGGTCATTTCCATTTTCTGGATGATCAATGCAATCATATATGCACCGGAGATATTTCACTGGCAATGGTATGTGGCCGTAGATGAACAGATCACAAAATATTACAACCTGTTTGACGCCCCTCTGATCCTGCTCACCTTCTATTATGCGTTCGAAAAAAAGGCCTTTCTTTTCCTGATTCTGTCCTTTGTCGTTTTCGAAGCCATTGTGATTATGCTCATAGGGTTTAATATGACCTCTAATGATATTATTATTGGAATCGGCAGCCTGCTTTGTCTCGGATTGAATCTCTGGGGCATCAATAAATTCTTCAGGCAGATCAATCATACAGCCAGTGAAAAATCATACATGTTTATTTTTGCGGGTTTCATT
>DASSGT010000112.1:0-2702 GCA_035693345.1 Puia sp.
CCAGAAATATTTTGACATAATCTTTCATTCCTTCGATATAGAGAATATCCGGTATCCATATTTTCACCTGATTGTATTCCACATATACAAAAAAATAATCAGGCGCCGGATCCCTCTGAGTTGATTTGCTCTGAAGGTTAAAAAGATCATGTGCTTTATTACAGGCTTTCAGGAAACGTTCGAAAGACACCGGTTTCAGCAGATAATCCACCGCCTGATGGTTGAATCCTTCAAAAGCATATTCTTTATATGCCGTAATAAATATGACCATGGGAGGCTTCGGAAGAGATTCCAGGAACTGCAATCCGTTTAGTCCGGGCATCTGAATATCAAGAAATATAAGGTCCACCGTTTCATTTTGTAACGCTTCGGCGGCTTCGATCGCGTTTTTACAGCGTCTGACGAGATGCAGGAATGGCACCCGGCGGATATTATCCACCAGCAGGTCCAGTACCAGTTTTTCATCATCCACAGCGATACAATTCAACATGGCATTTCCAGGTTTAATTTTACAGCATGAATGTTGCCATTATCTTCAATAGACAGATCGTATTTATTTGGATAAAGGAGATTTAATCTGTTTTTCACATTTGGCAGCCCGATTCCGGAACTGTCGTCCTTTGAATGGTTGGAACGGTTATAATTGTTGGTTACAGAAAAATACAATTTATTTTCCCGCAATGCGAGTGAAATATTGATAAACGGATTGGCCACCATTCCGATGCCATGTTTAAAAGCATTTTCTACAAAAGGCAGCAAAAGCATGGGCTCTATATAACAATCATTTTCCTGTTCGTCGATATCTAAAACCAGATCAACGCCCTCTCCGAAACGCAGTTGCTGTAGTTCTACATAACTTTTCAGATAAGAGATCTCCTGGCTAAGCAGGAATTTATCCTTGTTTGCATCATATAGCATGTAACGAAGGAGATCGGAAAGTTTTAGGAGTGAGGGCTCGAGGAGATCCGACTTTTGTCTTGCCAGCGCGACCATATTGGTCATCATATTAAACAGAAAATGCGGACTGACCTGGGAGCGCAGAAAACGCAGTTCAGACACCAGTTGTTCCGACCTCCGCTCCTTTTCCAGCTTTTCCGTCCGCACCCGGTCAATAATATAACGGAAGATAAAACTGGCCAGCAGAAAGGGAACCGGCGGAAAAAAAAGGATCCGGTGATTGAAGGGAGTAAGAATAAATTCCGGAAATACCCATTTGACAATAGAGAGTTTTGCATAGTAAGAGAAAACCAGGATGATTCCGATGGCCAGGAAATACAACCACCAGGTCCGCCTGTTAAATAATCTGGGATAAAGAAAAAAGGCGTTCAGATAGAATAAGCCAATCTGATAGATATTAGTGACAAGAAAATAATAGTCCGGCAGTCCCGTGTTAACCGGAAAGTTGTGAAAAATGAAAAATGGGATGATCAGCAGGGATACCCATACAATGAGATGGATGGCAGGCGCAACATATTTCTGAGGTATTCTGAACATATTCTTTTCTTCCCTGTAAAAATAGTGCGCCTTATTCATCCTTTCAAAGAGAGGCTGCCAAAGCCTGATTTGTGTCTGCAAAGCGATGATATGTGACTATCACCACAGAATATATCCATTCTTCAAAAGAGGTTTACCGCTCAACCATCATCACACGACGCTCAACGCATTATTGTTTATTTTAGGTCATATCTGCTTTTATGAAATTTGCCGGTTTATTGCTGGTCGTTCTTTGCCTGACCGCTGACTCTTACTGCCAGAGATGGAAGAAAACCGGAGTTGAGAATGCCGGAAGAGAAATATCATACAATGCAGATAACATCACGATTCTGGATATAGGACAACATAAAAATATAATCAGGGCCTGGTTTAAGGAACAGTTTGTAAACCAAAATGTTTCAGGCATTTTATATTCTACGGGATATACCCTTACCTTATATGCTTTTGATTGCAGTGAAAAAATATGGTCTGTTGATGAACTGATTTTCAGAAAACCTTCAGGAGAAGTTATCCGGGATTATACTTACGAAACCGAATGGAGACAAACCTCTCCCGGTTCCCCCATGGCATTATTATCTTATTTCATTTGCAATAAATATTCTCCCAGGTGATGCTGTTGCCCCCTGGATTTACAACATATACTCCAATCAGGGTATTCTATCCTTCCGTTTCATCAGTTCGTGAAGCATGCGCGAAATCATGCCCGAATTTGGTATTATTTGCAGCTCATAAAACATATGTTATGAAGAATGTAAAAATACCAGCCATTATTATTTTCCTTTTGGGAATGATCTCATCGGCCATTGGTCAAAATAATCCGGTAATGAATAAAAAAATGGCGGCACAATTTGACTTCATGCTGGTAAACATGAAAAAAATCGATGTCACAAAACCGGAGCAGGTTAAAAGAGCCATACCGATACCTTCCCGGGATCAGATATTTGATGCCACGCTGCCTGCGCTCAATACGGCAATAGTACAGGGAAAAACAGAAATTGAAACAAAGAACAGACTGTATGTCAATTCCAGGAACAGTAGTGCCCATCTGATAGACAATGATCTGCTGGTATTGTTGTCAGGAATACCTGAACCCATCACCAACCTGCCCGATGCAAAAAGCGCGATGAAACTGCGGGATGAAGAAATCATCTATAATGTCTATATCGAAAAATTGAAAAGATTGCAGGCGCAATATATCGAGGAGGCCA
>DASSGT010000113.1:0-2640 GCA_035693345.1 Puia sp.
TCGGCCTTGACATAGATCGTTTTGATATATTTTAGCAGCGTGAGTTTGTTGGAATCATAGACCAACACCTGATAAAATACTTCAGGAGTTTCATCGGTGTACAGCTTCGAATTGACAAAATTATATTGTTTGCCCTGATCATCTTTCAGGCTGAATGACGCTATTTCATCTTTGTTTGCCAGCAGGGTCATGGAAGAATCTTTTTTCCTGATAAATATTTCCTGCCGGACTTTATCATAAATGAACTGCAGATCCTCGTTATAAACTTCTTTATGCACAGTAACCACTTCGCCTTTGGACCAGCCGGGCAAAAAAAACTGGCTTCCATTTACCTGTCCCGATGTATAGTTTTGATAGGCTGAAAATCCATTACTTGCAATACCCTGGTGCGCTGCCAGGTCTGCGAATTCCTGACCCATCGCTACATTCGTGACCTGTGCAGAAGCTGCAGCGGATGATAAGATCAGAGCCGGGAGAATGATTGTAGATTTTTTCATAACCGGAATTTTTATCTGTTTAAATCCATCACCAGGGAAATCAGGTAGTCCTCATCAATTGATCCCGGGTGTTCGCTGACGTAATGATCAATGTTGATATTTAAATCTGTAAATGTCTTTTTCAACGCTTTTGTTTTGAGTTGCACTTGTTGAAGTTCACCATTTTCTTTGCTGACATAATAAGTGACCTTATCGACAAAGGAATCATATATATCGCCTTCCTTTTGTTTCATCATATCGCTTTTATCGGCTTTTACAAAAGTTCCCTTTGTATATTTCAATAAGGTGAGCTTTTTCGGATCCGAAACCAGCACCTGATAGAATACTTCCGGCTTTGCGTTCGAATAAACAGAGGAGTTAATGAAATGGTATTCCCTGCCCGCATCCCACAAGCTGAATGTGTTGATTTCTTCCTTGGTGCCCAGTAAAATATTCGGAGCGTTCTGTTGTTTGATAAATAATTCCTGGCGAACCTTATCATAAGCAAGCAGAATTCCATTATTAAAAATTTCCTTGCTGTTCAGTGCAATCTCACCCTTGCTCCAGTCAGGCAGAAAAAACTGACTGCCATTCACCTGGTTATTGGAATAAGTTTGAAAGGTTGAAAAGCTCGTTCCGGTTCCGCCATGTGCGGCCAGCATCGCAAATTCATTACTCATTGCGATGGAGTTGGAGCCAGCCTGGGAAAAAGCGTTGATTGTGCAGAATAACAGGATAACCGGACTTATTTTATTTTTCATGTGTAATTATTACTTACCTAAAGTTATTATTAATGTACGCAATTATAACGAGAGTGTATGCATATTAACAATCAAAGTAAGGGTGAAAAATGATGCCCGCTTTACATTCATTTTTAAAGACAACAAGAATGAGTGTTACATCATTCCTTCGTCTGCAAAACTGAAATAACCATCATGACTGACTATTATGTGATCGATGACTTTGATATCAAAATAACGGGCGGCTTCACGAATTTTATATGTTAACTCTTCATCTGCCTTGCTTGGTTTGAGATTGCCTGAGGGATGATTATGACAGAGAATCAGATTAACGGCATGGAACTCCAGTGCTTTTTTTAATATCAGTCTGGGATCTGCCACCGTTCCTGTAATGCCGCCCTGACTCACGATTTCAAAATGATTTACACGGTTGGCCTGGTTCAGGAAAATGACCCCGAAAACCTCTCTACATTGATCCTGCAACATCACCTGCAGGTAACCGGCTACCTGTTTGCTATCACGGACCACGGGTTTTTCGAGTGCCCCGGCAATATGCCGTCTTCTGCCCAATTCCAGGGCAGCCAGTATGATCACCGCCTTTACTTTGCCAATGCCATTGAGTTTGAGGAAATCATGAATTTCGAGCCTGCCAAGCTCATTCAGGTTATTTTTAACCGATCCAAGTAGTTCCTGCGCTAGTGTTACGGCATTCTTTTCCTTTGTACCCTTACCGATGAGGATGGCCAGGATTTCGGAGTCTGTGAGGCTGCTCGTATTTCTACTTAGTAATTTTTCGCGGGGACGGTCATCAGCCGCCCAGGATTTGATGGAGTAGTTTTGCGATTGCATAAGATAATGTTAAAGACTATATTTAACCTTTACAATCCCCTGTTCGTGGAGTTTCCTTAAAAAAGAAAGGACACGGGCAGAAAACCCTGAAAAACTAAAATAATATCCATGAAACCTAAATCTGCTCTTTCTGCCATTGGCGGCTGGAACTCGTTCTTTTTTTGCGTCGGCATGTACATTGTCGCCCTTTTCTTCTCGATTTTTGTTTGTTCTTCTATCTTTTACATTGCGAACAGCAATAAGGCATCTAAAGGAGCACTGGTTGAAAAAAGCGCTGCTAAGGTTGAATTAGCGTCTATTAAGTAGGCGAAGGCTAAGGCTTAAGGCCAGGGCCAGGAGTTTAAAGCTCCAATAGAATTTTGTTTGCCACTAAATTTTTAAAAGCACCGTAAAGGTGCTTTTTTATGCTTAAAGCGGAAAGCGTAAGGCGTAAAGCATTTTCAGGGTCATTGGTTATTCATTAAATACAAGCCCCGAGATTTTTTAAAAAAGCTTTACGCCTTACGCCTTACGCTTTAGCCTTTTAAAAAAAGCTTTGCGCTTTACGCCTTACGCTTTAGGCTTTTAAAAAAACC
>DASSGT010000114.1:0-3179 GCA_035693345.1 Puia sp.
CGTACAAAACGAAAATCAATTGAACCTGATTACCATCAATTACGTCAACCCTACCAATATTACCCAGCAATTCCAGGCGCAGCTGGATACAAACCTCACACTGGCCAGGAGTATTGAGCGACAGTTTATCATCGGACCGAATTTCAATTATAATTACAATACCCAATTGAGTCCATTCAAAAGGGATCATAATTTTTATTTCAATGCCAATTTAGATTTCTCGGCAAATGTGATAGGCCTTGCTACCGGTGCCAACTATCGTACAGGAAATGTGAAGGAAATTTTTAATACTCCTTTTTCACAATATATCCGGGGTGAACTTGATTTCAGATACTATTTAAATTTCAGTCCGACGACGATACTCGCCAACAGAATCACCGGGGGCATGGGATATGCTTACGGCAACAGCAGCACGATGCCCTTTATCAAAGAGTTTTTTGCAGGGGGACCGAATGATATCCGGGCTTTTCAATCCAACACACTGGGTCCCGGTACCTATTATGCAGGTAACCGGGATACTGCTTATCTGCCCAATCAACCCGGAGACATAAAAATGGAACTCAATACAGAACTGCGGTTTAAAATCGTTTCTGTTTTACACTGGGCATTTTTCGCAGATGCGGGGAATATATGGACCCGGTTGCCGGATACTACCAGGCCGGGATCTCAGATCACGTCCCAGTTTTATCAGCAGATCGCCGTTGGGGTGGGCACGGGCCTGCGATTGGATTTCAGTATCCTGGTGCTGCGTTTCGATCTCGCTATTCCTGTTTGCGAACCGTGGAGGCCCTCCGGTTCTAAATGGATTTTTGACGGCAGGAACAGGATTTTGAATTTTGCGATCGGGTATCCGTTCTGAGACTGCGTACAATTATTCCGAAGTGTTCTTTATTAAGCAACCAATCTTTTAATCGCCCCGATCGTTCCTGCATGCAACCCTTCATGAAATGGAAGAAATTCGAGGGCGTCATCTATACATGTAATCTCAACGCCATAGCGTGTTGACCAGGCAGTATAGTTACCAAATATTTTATTGTTATAATCATTTTCCAGATTATCCAAAGTGGTCAGCAGCAAATCTTTGATATGGATGATTTCTTCGTCGCTCAACCGGCCCTGAGGTTTTGATCCGGTTCTGAATTTCTCCCAAAATTCTTCGCTTACTACGGTCGGCAGTCCGGCTCTCTTGTAACACATACCCTGCTGCGTTGCGATCATATGGCCGAGGTTCCAGGCTATATTGTTGTTAAATCCTTCAGCTACCTGATTAAATTGTTCATTATCGAGATTTTTTATTTGTTCAAGCAGGAAGGACCTTGTCTTTCTGATGGTTTCTATCTGTGGTTTCATAATTTAAATACTGCTGTTTATTTTTTGATATTATTTATTACCAGAAATCCGGTTTTGTCAAAGTACCGCCCTGATAAGTGCAATTCAGGCAACTTTTATAAGTAATTAACATGATTCCGGAAGAATAATAATATAGCTGGTAGCTTGTATCGGGATAATTCCAGAACACTGTATTGTTTGGATCCGGAGGTGCAATATATTCAATCGGACAATTCGATGAGGGATTCGATTGCCATCCGGGTAACTGGCTATTATTGATGAATATTCGTTTTTCCCCTATAGAACAAGCAGAGACATAGCCCACCACCGGATCCTTTGGATTTGTAACCCCGTGAATATTTCCGGGAAGCTGACCGGGCTGAAGGTCGAAGAGTCCACCGAGACTTTGCGAATTTTTCTGCACATTGAGCCAGTAGGTGTATGCCTGCTGATCCAGCGGATATTGTCGCACCAGCATACTGTATCTGATATCCATTTTCGGATCGTTTTTATCGATCGTTGCCACTTTGATCTGACTAACCACATCAGAACTCAGGGTAATGGTTGTGCCCAGATAGATGGAAGTTGATAACGCTGTTGACCAGCAGGTATGTGTCGTTTCAGATGGAAATAATCCGTATTCGAGACTGCCGGGGCCCAATGCCCAGAATGATTCATACGTGGAAAGATGCATCCATGTTTCCAGATAATCCCACCTGTAAAATTTTGTACTGTTTGTGGGATCATGAGAGTTCACATACACATTCACCACTTCGGTTCCGAATGACGGATCATCTACGATTTGCCAATTCACACTATCGATCGGCGCGGATAATTTTGGAGTTACCAGATCGGACAGATACTTACTGCCTTCTTCGGTAGTAACGGCTAACTGATATTTTTGTCCGGGATCCAGGTTCAGTGGCTGACTCACATAAATTCCGTTGGCGCCTGTATCGATCAGCGGGTAGCTTGTGCCGCCGGCACTTCGTATCATCACATCAGCACCCAGTTCGGGCAGATCGGTTACCGAATCCAGCAGGCTGCGTGAACGTGTAAGGACGAACTGTGAAGAACTATTGGTACCGACATTGATCACCCCATCGACTGCCAGTATATGACTGCTTGCTTTTATCGCAGGTGGTTCATATGCCTTTCTGCACTTCAATACAGAAAAAATAATTACTACAACCAGTACAGATTTCAGGTATCCTGACATATTCAATCCTTCCACTTTCAAGCAATAAGCCGTTGAAGTCTAAAGATACGGAACAATTCAAACCAGCCATTGGTACCTGTCGGAACTAACTTTCGGTTAATGAAGACTGTTCATCCATTTTCCATTCCGGCCTTATGAAGTGGCATGTATATCCGTACGGATGTTTCCGAAGATAGTTTTGATGTTCTTCTTCTGCATTCCAGAAATCGGATGCAGGGACAACTTCTGTAACGATCGTGCCCGGCCACTTGTGAGAAGCAGTCATTTCTTTTATTAATTTCAGGGCTGTTTCCTTCTGCTGCTCACTGAGATAAAATATGGCCGAACGATACGAGGTACCTCTGTCATTCCCCTGTCTGTTTTTTGTGGTGGGATCATGAATCTGGAAGAAAAATTCCAGGAGTTTCCGATATGACAATCGCGACGGATCAAAAGTTATTTCAATGGCTTCGGCATGTGTGCCATGATTCCGGTAAGTGGCATTTCGCACATCACCTCCGGTATAACCTACGACTGTTGAAGTAACGCCCGGGAGATCGCGAATCAGTTCTTCTACCCCCCAAAAGCATCCACCGGCTAATATTGCTTTTTCTGTATTCATAAAATTCAATTATAAAAACATACGAAATTA
>DASSGT010000115.1:0-2496 GCA_035693345.1 Puia sp.
ATGGTATCGGGCTTAGGTTGTCTCAGGATTCCTTTATTACAAGGTAAGACCCGATTCAATAATTTTTATCATTAAATCTTCTTTATCTTTTGCCATTGAGGCGTTCAGCCGCGAATAGTATACGCAGAAATTTATTTTCCAAAAACATATCCGACCGTAAACATGATCCCGTAGTCATTGGTTGATGAGGATCCTTCCGGAGGTTTGTTATCAAATGAATAGTAAGTTACCAGGCCGATCTGGAAATCCTTGAAGATTTCCACGCTCACATTTAAGTCTGCCTGCATACGGATTCGCCCCCAGTCTGTTAGTCCGGGGAAAATTAAATAATCTGCATTGATGGAAAGTTTGGGTGTCGAATAGTAAAACCGTTTATAGGCAACCTCAAATAAGGCATCGAGGTTTCCTGTATACTGATTCGTTTCGATGGATTGTTCCTGATTATAAGACAGACCAGCGGAAGCCAGTAGCCGGTTATGATTATCCGTGAGTGGCTGCCAGCCGGCCGCCGCCGTCACGAGGTAACGGTTGTTCAGACCCAGTTCGGTATTTTGCTGCCAGCCCAGGGATGCAACCCAGAAATATTTTTTTGTAAAATCCCTCTTATAACTCCCGGTGATATCCTGTTTCTTGGTCAGGCTCGTGTCTCTCCCATAATTTGTGACAATTGAATTCAGTTTGAGGTTAAATTCTTTTGTAGGTATAACATACGATATGCTGCTGGAGAAGTTGGATTGCAATATGGAATTGGATTTTGTATAATTGAAACCCAGGTTCACTTCGCCCAAAAGTCTCTTCAGAAATCTGTCTTTAATAGGAATGATTTCGATGATGCTATCCAGGCTGTGGAGCCGGTATGTTTTAAAAAGTGAATCCATCTGACCAATGATGATTTCACCGTTACGAAGTGTAAAATCAAATATTTTGTCGGAGCTAATGGCTGTTACATATTCCCATTTAATAGTGATGGTTCCCGGGCCATCCATTTTATAGGTCAGTAAGCCCAGTTTCATACTCATGATCTCTCCGGTGAGTATGTTTCCATTTTTCAGCTTTATGTTGTCGGTCTTCTGGGCATACACTCTGTTACAATTCGTAATCACAGCGATAATAACCATGCATTTCAGGAATTGGCCTATATAATATTTTGAAGAACGGTTGACAGATAAGGTCATTCGTAAAGATTATCAGCTTAACGGCCTAAGCTCAGTTTGTCAAATGTATAAACAATAAGCAGTTTTTTGCAACTCCAACCCCGACATGACGAATATTACCCACCCGGATGATGCGGGTCAGCCATTACGACTGATCATAACTCTATTTTTAGCATGTGACGGTTTTTCCTCTTAAAACCATTCATATGAATAAAATTATTGTTGCGCTTGACAGTCTCCGGCCATCAGAACCGGCAGTTTCTTATGCAATGGATATTTGTAAGAGCCTGGATGCACATCTGGTCGCCGTGTTTATGGACGATTTTACGAATAGCAGTTTTAAGACGCATCAAATGCTTCAAAGCCGGTTTATCATTTCAGAGGAAAAATACGAAACCTGTATTCAGGAAGATAACCGGACAAGAGAGGAAGCCGTTTTGCTTTTTAAGGAAATGGCTGATAGAGAAAATCTGGAATATACCATCCACCATGACAGGAATATTTCGCTGAAGGAACTGGTCGCAGAAAGCAATTACGCTGACCTGGTCATCATTGAAAATAAGGAAACGATGAGTTTTTATGCAGAGAATCCACCCACCCATTTTTTAAAATATCTATTACAGGAGATACATTGCCCTGTGCTGGTGGTTCCCGGAGATTACAGGAAAATAAATAAAGTGCTGTTTTTGTATGATGGTGAGCCTTATTCCGCCAAAGCCATCAAAATGTTCAGCTATCTTTTTCCGGTTTATACCGAAAACCAGGCGGAAGTGCTCACGGTGAAATCACAAAAGGGAGACCGGCACGACCTGAATAATCAACTGCTGAAGGAGTATATGAATAGCCATTTTCCGCATACTATTTATACCGCACTCAATGGCCTCCCGGATGTTGAGATAATAAAATATTTAAAATGTAAATATGAAAACGAGTTGATTGTACTTGGGTCTTATCATAGGGGCAGGGTTTCGCGGCTCATTAATCCAAGTATAGCTGAAGCACTCATGCGGGAAATCAAAACACCTTTATTTATAGATCATAATTAGCCAGATTATAAAATTAATTTAGACCAATTGCAACAACATCTTTTCCATGGGCAGAAAAAACCAACAGCCATTCTTACTTTATCATGGCTTATTTCGATATTGATTATTATCTCATCCCTGACGGGTATTTTTGGAAAGGAAACGTATAGCGGTGAAACGAATAATTGGAAGATGCAGAGTATCGGACAGGATAAAATAAACCTGTATATCATTGTCCCGCTACTTCTTTTATCGGGCTATCAGTCATACCATAAAAAATTAAATTACCTGTTTATATTAGGCGGAAGCCTTCTTTT
>DASSGT010000116.1:0-4230 GCA_035693345.1 Puia sp.
TTTTGTAAAAGTGATGAATCGGCCCTCTCTCCTTCCGTCAGGGAAAAATACTCCAGGAAATTGCCCCTGCTATGTGCTATTCCAAAACCCTGCGAACGATGCTGGCTTCGGCTATCGGCTGCAATCTCCCCATAACTTTTCCCAACCAGCGGATTATACCCGCCTACTTCTATTTTCAATTGATCCTCCCGGGTCGTATTAACAGTTCCGAAATTGTAATTGTTCCAAAAAATTCTCTTTGCCTGCCAGGGAAGAACTCCGTAGGAAAATTGCTCGGGAAATTGTTTTGGATCTGCCGCGGCTGTATACGCCATTCGTGCGAGAACAGAAGATGCAGAGTGTTGTCCATGCCCCGCGCGCTTGTCTTCCGGAAATCGCGTTATAATAATATCGGGCTGGAAATTTCTGATGATCCAGACCACATCACTTAAGATCTTTTGTTCGCCCCATATTTTAAGAGCTTCCGCCGTAGTTTTTGAAAATCCAAAATCATAGGCACGCGAAAAAAACTGGTCAGCACCATCTATTTTTCTGGCAGCCATCAGCTCCTGGGTTCGGATCAGCCCGAGTTCTATTCCCTGTTCATCGCCGATCAAATTTTGCCCACCATCTCCCCTCGTCAGGGATAGATAACCAGTGCGATATAACTTGTCTTTGGAAAGCCATGCCAGCAAACGTGTATTTTCATCGTCCGGATGGGCGGCGATATATAAAACCGATCCCAGCACATTCAGTTTTTTCATCCGGAGAAGGATATCTGAAGCATTCTCCGATTCCGGGATCTGGGCATTAGTATATTCCGTAAGCAGCAACAGGCTGGAAAAGACAATCAGTAAAATTTTCATTCTGAATAGACAACTTTGGTATCGCCAAATTAATGAATCCCTGATAAACCCTGTGTGATATTATACCGACGGTAACATATCAGGAACCCTTTAATTTTACTTATTTTCATCTCATGTATATGAATCCGAAGTGTTTCCTTTTCTTAATTCTGCTGATTATTGAGAGTTCTCTTTTGACGGTAACTGCCCAAATGAATCCCTCATCAACCTACCATTTCAATAAGCATGTCATTTGTAGGAACGGCGCAGTTGTATCTGCACATCCGCTGGCCAGCAAAGCAGGTATTCAGATGTTAAAACAGGGCGGAAATGCAGTAGACGCGGCAATAGCTACTCAGCTGGCCCTGGCTGTTGTGTATCCGGGTGCAGGCAATATCGGAGGGGGCGGATTCATGGTTGCCCGTCTGGCCAATGGCTCAAATATTACCGTCGACTTTCGGGAAAAGGCTCCCGCCGGTGCATCCCGGAGCATGTATCTCGATGTAAACCAAAATGTAATCCCGGGCAAAAGTGAAAACGGCCATCTCGCTGCCGGTGTACCCGGATCTGTGGCCGGCATATTTCATTATTATAAATATGCCAGACTTCCTTTTAGTAAATTAATCGGACCCGCCATTAATCTGGCAGAAAACGGATTTGCAATCACCGCTGCGGAAGCCTCTGACCTGAATGATCATCAGGAAGATTTTAAAAAATATAATTCCAGGGTTCCCGTATTTGTTAAAAATTCCGGTTGGAAAGCGGGCGATATGCTCATTCAAAAGGATCTTGCCAAAACGCTGAGGCGAATTCGCGATCAGGGAGCAAGAGGTTTTTATGAAGGTGAGACTGCACGGCTGATTGTTGAAGAAATGCATCGTGGCAAGGGGCTCGTCAGTTACGATGATCTGAAAAATTATTCCGCAAAGGAACGAGAGCCCGTACAGTTCAACTATAAAAAAGATTATACAATCATCACCATGCCGCTTCCCAGCAGCGGAGGAGTTCTGTTACCGCAAATGATGCGGATGGTGGAAGACCGGAACCTGAATCAGTACGGTTTTGAAACAAGAGAATCCGTCCACCTGATGGCAGAAGTGGAGAGACTTGCTTATGCCGACCGCGCCGAATATCTGGGAGATGCAGACTTTTTTAAAGTTCCGGTAAAAACGCTGATCAGTTATCCTTATGTGCAAGAAAGAATGAAAAACTTCAATAAAGATTCTGCCGGTAAAAGTGGCGTCATTAAAGCCGGATTAATACACGAAAGTGAAGAAACGACCCATTTTGATACATATGACAAAGAAGGTAATTGTGTTTCGATTACAACCACGCTGAATGACAGCTATGGGTGTCGTACCGTGGTAGCCGGTGCCGGTTTTCTTCTAAATAATGAAATGGATGATTTCAGCGCCAAACCGGGTGTCCCAAATATGTATGGAGCAGTCGGTGGCGATGCCAATTCCATTGCACCGGGAAAAAGAATGTTGAGTTCGATGACACCTACCATCGTACTATATAGGGAAAAGCCGTTTCTGGTACTCGGTACTCCTGGCGGTACAACCATTACTACTTCTGTATTCCAAACGCTGATAGATATTATTGAATTTGGCATGTCCGTTTCAGATGCCGTAAACAAACCGAAATTTCATCATCAATGGCTGCCTGATATATTAGAAGTTGAAAAAGATTTTCCAAAACCCGTTGCTGAACAATTAGAGAAAATGGGCTATCACGTACAGGAAAGAGGAGCCATAGGTAGAACTGAAGTGATTCGTATTTCTCCGTCCGGAGAAGTTGAAGCCGTCGCAGACCGGCGTGGAGATGATGATGCAGAATGTTACTGATTCAGGTTGTCAATACTGCATCAACGATGGAGGGACAACCGCTGAATGCCTCATAAATAAGGCATTCCGGGGCATTTTCTTCGTCTTTAGCCATAGCCGTGCGGGGTTCGGATCACTTGATTATGCAGCATGGTTTTTGTACTTTAGCCGATCTAATATACCCATCTGAAAAAAGCCGGTAAAATAGTTCGCAGGACCTTGCTCACCCTAATCCTTCTCCTGGTTTTTTTGTGGGCTATCATACACACCCATGTTGTCCAGAACTGGCTGCTGACAAGGGTTACAACCACTTTATCCAAAAACCTGCATACGCAGATCACTATACAGGATATTGATTTTGCCCTGTTCAATAAAATGAGGCTGAACGGTGTGCTGGTGAAAGACCTGAAAGGAGATACACTTTTATACTCCGGCCAGGTTCGGGTGAACATCACAGACTGGTTCTTTTTTAAGGATAAAATTGAGTTAAAGTACATAGGCCTAAAGGACACCTATGTACGTATGTTCAGGACTGATTCGGTATGGAATTACCAGTTTCTGGCAGACTATTTTGGTTCCGGGGATACCAGCGAAAAGAAAACAATACAACTTTTTATACGTGATTTTGATGCTTCAAACCTTCACCTGCTAAAACAGGATAAATGGAAGGGTGAGGATATGGAACTTAGCCTGGCCGCGTTAAGCCTGGACGCGGAACAACTGGATTTAAACAGGAAAACAGCCATCATTCATCTGTTGAAAATCACGAAGCCTGATTTTGCCATTCGAAATTATAACGGAAATCGTCCGCCGTTGGCTGCAGACACTTCATTGGTCGTAAACGATCCCCTGCATTTGCGGTGGAATCCGGCTGAATGGAATATTGTAGTCAGACACGCCGTTATTGAGAACGGCTCTTTCCGGGATGACAAAATCCTGGATACAACAAGATCTGTCGTGTTCGACAGCTATCATATGCATTTTTCATCGATACAGGGTGATTTCAAAGATTTTCACTTTGTGAAAGACAGCATCCGGGGAAAAATGAGTTTGTCTACCAAAGAAAAGTCAGGCATTGTCGTACAGAAGTTAAATGCGGACGTCAAGTTCTACCCGGAAGGGATGGAATTTTATCATTTCGACCTGCTTACCGGCAAAAGTCATATCAGGGATTTCTTTGCCATGCATTTTAAAAGTTTCGACGACCTGTCTGAATTTACCACTAAAGTAAAAATGGAGGCCGACTTTTCAAATGCAACGATTGACAGTGATGATATTGGTTATTTTTCATCCGATCTTAAAACATGGAAAAAAAATATCCTGATTACAGGAAAAATAAAAGGCTCTGTATCTGACCTCACCGGAAAAAATATAAAAATCAGCGCAGGTTTACATACTGAACTCAGGGGCGACATACACCTTGCAGGATTGCCCGATATAAATAAGACATTTATTGATTTCAGATCCAATGATTTCCGGACAAACTAACAGGACATCATCACGTTTATTCCGTCGCTGAAAAAAATTAACAATCCCAGGATTGACAGAATTCAAAATCTCCATTTCGTCGGAAACTTCCA
>DASSGT010000117.1:0-3248 GCA_035693345.1 Puia sp.
AGCCCATTCCCTGGTCAAAGCATTGCGTCCACCATTGGCAGCGGCGTAGGCTGACGTGTTACCCTGGCCTGTTTCTGCTGTTTTCGAACTGATATTTACTATCGCTCCCCTTGAAATTTTTAAAAAAGGAAGGGAAAAATGAGCCATCAGATAATAATGAACCAGGTTGTTATGGATGCTTTCCATAAATCGTTCATAATTTCCAGTCTCGAGCCCGACACCATCATTTACACCCGCGTTATTCACTAGTCCATCAATTCTTCCATATTTCTGAACAACAGCCGCCACCGCTTTTTCACAGGCTGCCGGTTCGCTTAATTCGGCAACAAATGAAAACAGGTTGCCGCCTGATTTTTCCAATTCGTTTTGCAGTTTCAGATTGTCATCCTGGTTTCTTCCCACAATAGCCACAATGGCTCCTTCCGCCGATAGTACCCGTGCAATCCCCTCACCGATACCACGGGCACCCCCGGTTACTATGACGATCTTGTTTTTCAAGCCCAGATCCATAAAATATTTTTACGAAAGTTTATAAAATGACTGCGCATTCCCTCCAAAAAAATCAGCCTGCTCGGAAATTGAAAATGAACTGAAATAATTGGATGCGATTCTTTTTACTTCATCATATCCGGCAGCCAGCAAACATACAGGCCAGTCAGATCCGAATATCAAACGCCTGGTTCCAAATGTTTCCACAACGGCATCCATATAAGGACGAAAATCCCTCTCCTCCCAATATTTCCAATCTGCTTCATTTACCATTCCTGAAATTTTACAATACACATTTTGATACCGTGCAAATTTTTCCATGTCGGATTTCCAGTCTGATATGATTCCCTTCCCAATCAGTGGCTTCGCCAGGTGGTCGATAATAAATCGCTGATCAGGGAAAGTAGAAACGAGTTTTTCAGCATATTCCAGTTGATCAGGAAGAATTAAAAGATCGTAACTGAATCCATATTTATTTAACAAACTGATTCCCCGCTGAAAATCCGGATCCAGCATACTATCCCGCTGATTTTCTCCCTGTAATAGGTTTCGAAACCCTTTCATCCGGGAGAATTGATGGTAGTATTTCAGCCTTTCTTCAATTCTTTCAGATTTCAGATCGATCCACCCGACTACACCTTTTATAAAAGAATATTGATCGGCCAGATCCAGCAAAAAATCATTTTCATTTTCCGATGGATCGGCTTGCACAACCACAGACCCTGCAATCTGGTTTTCCCTGAAAATATTTTCTATATCTTCTGGCAGCCAGTCCCTCTGTAAACCCTTCATTTCATCCGTTATCCAGAGATCCCTGACCGGATCAAATCTCCAAAAATGCTGGTGTGCATCTATGATCGGATATTCCATAAAAGGATGCTATTTTTCAACGGCTTCAAAATTAAATATCCTTTCCATCAACACCCATTTTACACCATCCGGAGCCCAGCTAATCTGTTGCTGAAATTCAGACATCAGGGACTCCCATTTTTGAACAATGGGATTTGCCAGGTCCATAGCAGCCTTTTTCTCAAAACTGAACGAATCGGAGACGCGGATAATCATAAAAAGTCTGTTGCCCGTTCTGTATATCTCCATGGCGATAATACCGGATTCCTTTAAACTATCCAGTATTTCAGGCCAAACCTCCCTGTGGTATGTATCATACGCATTGATTAGCCGGTCATCATCTTTAAGATCACAGGCAAGGCAAAATTTTCTCATAAAATAAATTAATGTGAAACCGCCAGTTTGAGTTTCTCTACATCCAAATTCCTGAGTGCAAATAATAGCACAACAATAAAACATAACGCCGGAACCAGGTAGGCTGTCTGAATGGAACTCATATCCGAAACCCTGCCCATGATGACAGGGAATACCGCACCGCCAACAATAGCCATGATAAGTAAAGATGATCCTTCTTTTGTTTTTGATCCAAGACCCCGGATGCCCAATGAAAAAATCGTCGGAAACATAATGGACATAAAAAATTCAACACCCATCAAAGCATATACCGGAAATTGACCATGCAGAGTAACAGCCAGAACAAGCAGTATCATATTGAAGATACTATAAATGGCAAGTAGTTTAGCAGCCGGGAAAAACCGGATTAGCGCAGTACCAACAAATCGTCCAATCATAAATCCCATTAATGCGATAAACAAATAAAAAGCGGCTGTTTTCTCTCCCATGCCTGCCACTTTACCAGAAAACCGGATAAAAAAACTACTGACACATGTCTGAGCCCCTACATAAAAAAATTGAGCGAGTACTCCGAACATAAGATTTTTCTCTTTGAAAATGGAACCTTCGATCTCTAGTGAACTATCCATATCTGTGATCTCTGGCAACTGCGTCCGGTAAATCATGATTGCCACCGAAAGCACAACCAGACCAATTACCAGATAGGGTAACTGCACAGCTGCCGCTTCATGGTTCAGGTAATCATTTAATTGCGGAGAGCTCATAGAGGACTTCTGTTCAGAACTAAGTGTCTTTCCAGAGAGAATGAACATACCTCCAACCAATGGTGCAATGGAGGCCGCCAGGCCATTGAAAGATTGTGCAAAATTAATGCGCTGCGTGGCTGTGTCTGGATCCCCCAAAACAATGATATATGGATTAGCGGCCGTTTCAAGAAAAGCCATTCCGCAACCCATAATAAAAATGGCACCCAGAAAAAAACTATAGATCCGGCTTATTGAAGCCGGATAAAACAAAAAAGCTCCGCCCGCAAATAATATCAACCCGAAAATAATACCGCTTTTAAAACCGTATTTCTTCATGAATTTACCTGCTGGAATGGCTAACAGGAAATAAGCAATATATAAGGCTGAGTCGATAAGCGCAGATTGCGTGTCGGTTAATTGACAGGCTTTTTTGAGGTGCGGAATTAATATCGCATTGAGGTTTAGTGCAAAACCCCATAAAAAAAACAAAGCAGTAATCAGGATAATAGCAGCAGATCTCTTGTTCCCGGGCATAGCAACCATGTATTAATCCTGAATATACACAATCACGCAATATGAACCGGCTGTCGTCTGGAAATTTAATTAGGCATATACAGGCATCGTTTCCCTGCCCCATTTACGGTTGATAAATTTACGGCAGGGTTTTTCAATTGAGTAGTACGTCAGCGATGCCAGACCGATTACAATAGCCATATAAATCAGACAATAACCGGTTCCCCGCCAAAATCCCGTCGTTGCCGACTGACCATCATATACGAGACCCGGTAATTTTAATCCGGCAAAAATGGG
>DASSGT010000118.1:0-6077 GCA_035693345.1 Puia sp.
TTTCACTGACTTTATTTTTTTGGAGGAGCGGCCGGTCTCGCATATTGAAGAATCATATCTGCTTTACCATCTTTATTGATTCTCCAGGTTTCCTGCAAATTCACTGAATCAATTTTACCATTTTTATACGTGTCGGTCTCGGTTCCCCAGATCAGGACCCAGTCTTCATTTTTATCGGTACTCTTTAAGGCCGTCACGGCATCTACGCGATCAACCGCTGCGGACAAAGTGTTCCTGTGCTTCTGAATGCCTGCGATCACACTATCCCTTGAAGAATGCATCATGGCACCATTGCCCAGAAACGCCTGTATCGAATCAGCTAACAAATCCTTATGTGCAGATAAAGTACCATTGTCATAATCCTTCCAGAGAGTTAAAATATTTTCCGCGTATTTGGGATTACCCATGACAAACTTTGATGAATATCTAATAGGATAGGGAGAATTGATATCCTGCACTGCCGCCACTGTATCAGGTGCCGGTTTCGCGGGTTCAGTTTGTGCGGGCTGATTTGAATTACAACTTAACAGAATGATCAGACTGGCAAAAAGCAGATTTTTTTTCATGTTGGCTAATTTTAATGTTGTTGTTTTTTGAAAAAATCAGCTTACAGAGGGTCCGGGTATTGTGTTCGTGAGACAAAGATGCTTTTTAATCTTTAAAATTTGAAAGTACATTTCCATAAAATGTCATGGTCGACCGGCCGCTGCTGCTAACACTCGTCCGGCAACTCCCCGAAGAACTGATCGATAAAAATATTCTGCTGGCCGAGCTCTGGCCCTCCGGTTTTATGGTAATATCCCATCCGCCCTTTTTTGTGCTATCCGCCTGATAGGAGAATTTGTGTGTATGGAAGTTAATACCTGCATCTTCCTTTGATGCTCCATAGTGACCAGCGGACTGAGTTTCCGTTCCGTAAAAAGGCAATGCAACCGTCAGACTGTCTCCCCCCAGAAATAAAAAATAGCCGTTTGTCAATTGAACTGTCCTTCCCCGTGAACCGGTAGCGGAGGTGGCCAAAAAATGAAATTGCTTTGCGTCGATCCCGCGTTTCAGTTTTTGATAACTGGCTTGTTTTGTCTGTTCGGATTTCGATTGTGCGGAACTGTTTAAATATATAATCATCAGGAATGGCAGAAGCAGGCGGTAGATTTTCATACAGAAAGTTTCAATAAAATTAATGATTCCGGTATTAGTTTTCAATATTTGAATACCTCCGCCTTGGCTGACGTCCGCATTGGACATCTCAAACTCCCACAGTACCTGTCTTAACGTTTCCGGCCCGCCGGTAGCTGGCAATAATGACTCCTGTTGATGTGACAACACTCTCCGTCAGTGTAAATGCTGCCGGAATCGTTCCGTTTTGAAGTATCTTTTTTCCCTTACCTAAAGTCAGCGGGTAAATTTTGATTCTGAGTTCGTCAACCAGGTCATTCTTCAACAGCAGCTGGATGAGTTCACTGCTGCCCCAAACCTGAATATCAGGGCCTTTTGAATTTTTGATCTTTTTGATATCTGCCACGCTTTTTACTACTGCCGAGTTTTTCCATCCGGTTACCAAGGGGTCTGATTTCTTCAGTTTTTTGGAGAACACATATTTTGTACCCGCATTGATACCCGGCCAGAAGTCACCATGCTCAGGCCAGTAGCCGGCCCAGATTTTGAATGTCTTTCTGCCCAAAAGATAATCTGCCGGTTCCAGCTCCTTTTGAAGCACCTTACCAAACGCTTCGTCAGTGTAAGACGCGGTCCAGCCACCATATTTGAATCCACCCGATGTGTCTTCCTTAGGTCCGCCGGGTGCCTGCATCACTCCGTCTAAGGTGATCATTGACAAGACGACTATTTTTCTCATTTTATGAATGTTTTTATGATATAAAATTCACCCAAAAAATACAAAGTCAGGCGGTGTGAATGTGACCTTTTGGGGGCCGGATGCGACAACCGGGCTAAAATCAATTGATCTTCTAATTTGTCTGATCAACCTGGAAAACCATTTTTATGGTTTGCTGAACCAGATGATCTCTTTCATAGGAAGCATTGATACTGACAATGTTGATCGATGGATTTACATCCAATGCCCCGGACAGCGTGACACCAAAAACCACATCTACTTCAAATTGCCTGGCACCTGTCGGTCCTATATAAATATTCTTAATGGATTTAAAAGCATTGGCAGAACTGATAATCAACTTACCAAGCTCGTAATTTGGCGTATTTCTTTGCCTGGCCGCATAATAATTTTTACTTTTTGTAGTATCTGCCAGACTGAATATGACCGTTGATTCTCTTAGCGTGGCCTTTTTTATGTCTGCTCTGATAACCAATACTTTTATATTTCCGTCGACCAGAGAGGTATTCGTTACGTCAAAGATTACATCCGCGGCAACAACTTTTATTTTATTGGAATTACCCAACTCATTTATAGCATAATCATATTGTGCTTTCAGCTCATTCATAATCGAGTCCAGGGGAACGGCAACATCCTGTTGCGGGAATCCGCTGACTACGATCGGTTTTTTACAACAGGATTGAAATGCGGACATCATGCAAAGGCCCAGGATAAATAAAGATATTTTCATAAAAAGGGTATATGACACCCATATACAAATTTAAGTCCGATTGCTTTCAGCTTTGCTCCCGTTTGGGTTGAAGCTTGCTCAGCAGCAAATCCTTTCTGCTTCGCGAAACATTTACCGTGGACTGATCACTCATGATCAGATAGCCACCTTCGCCGCGTATATATTTGGTTACCTCATTCAGGTTCACCAGGTAGGAATTATGAACACGTATAAAGAATCCAAAATCAAGCATCTGCTCTTCGATCTCCTTTAACGAACGGCAGGCCGTTATTCTTTTTTTATTTTTTATACACAGGTGAGTATAATTATCATCTGCCTCACAATACACCACATTGTCAACGTGAACCAATTCAAATCCCTCCAGAGTGGGAATGGCGATTTTACTAAAGTTGCTTTCTTTATGATTGATATGATTCAGCAACATGCGGAACTGTTCCTCAGAAGGAGGTTTTTTCTGCATCTGAATTTTCTGTACGGCGGCTACCAGTTCTTTGGGATCAATCGGTTTTAATAAATAATCGAGCGCGCTAAAACGGATCGCCTTGATCGCATATTGATCATAACTGGTTGTAAAAATAACAGAGAATGGAATTTCCTTAAACTGCTGCAGCAATTCGAATCCATTCATTAATGGCATTTCAATGTCAAGAAATACGAGATCCGGTTTTAATTTTTCAATGGCTTCCAACCCTTTTTTTGGTGAAGGGCATATCTGCATCACGTTCACCTCCGGGCAACAATCGGTCAGTAAGATATTTAATGTGTCCAGACAATGAACCTCATCGTCTATGAGAATCGCTCTAATCATATAATAAAGGTATTCTGATGACTACTTCTGTGCCCGCAGCGGTTCCATCCGACTCCACCAGATCATTCACTTTTACGGGTGATTCATCTCCATTGGGTTGCTGCATCATGGCTATCCTGCTGGCTGTTATGCGCAGGCCCATCGATTTGTGTTTTGTTGCCGATTTGCTTTCCAGTTCAGAGGCTTTCCGGCGGCCAATACCATTGTCGGTAACTTTTAAATATATCCAGTCACCTTCCTGCCAGACCTCTATGTCTAACTGCCCTTTATCTTCTTTGTGCATCAGACCATGCCATATAGCGTTTTCCACGTAGGGTTGTATGATCAGAGGTGGAACTTTCAGCATTTCGATATCCAGATCTTTTGGAACCGATATCTTATAGTCAAAATGATAATTAAATCTCAACGCTTCCATTTCGAGATACAAACCAAGCGATTCCAGTTCGCTTTCCAGACTGATCAAAGAAGCCTGCGAGTTCTGCAATATCATACGCACCAGTTTCGAAAATTTAATAAGATATTGCGACGCTTCCGCTTTATTGTTCTGAAGAATGAATCGGTTGATGGAATTGAGTGAGTTGAATATAAAATGAGGATTCATTTGTGCGCGAAGCGCCTGCATTTCAAGCTCAGATGCTTTTTGTTTTATTTCTGCAATCTGTTTTTCTTTTGCAGAGCGTTCCAATTGCAGATTGAACCTTTGCCGGGTGCGGTAACGTATCACTAAATAAAAAATAGTAAATACGAAAATCGCGGCAATAATTCTGAATACCCAGGTATTCCAGAAAGCGGGACTGATATTAATCATCAATATTTTTTCCGGACCATTGAATTCATTATTTGCAGTGGAAGCCTGCATCACAAGGCGGTACGAACCCGCTGGCAAAACTTCAAACAGAATGGTCTGATTTGCCTGACCAAATTGCCAATCCTCATTCCTGCCGTTTTGTTCCAGTTTATATCTTACATGCCCCTTACCCTTTGAATAAAAATCAATAATACTCGTTTCAATTTTTATGGTGTTCTGACCATATTGAAGGTTTAATTCTTCCAGACTATTTACTCCGGCATAGAGCGGCAATGATTTCCGGTTAACAGTCAGCGTTTTGAAATAAACCGTAGCGGCTGTCAAAGGAGAATATCTTTCAGTATAAATGCGATCCAATCCACAAGAAGCCGAATCTGCGTTATCCCAGCTGTTGCCAATTCCAAAATAAACGTTGCCCCGGGCATCTTTCGCCCCGGGTACATATGCGGCATAATCCTGTTTATGATAACCATCTGTTTCCAACAGGTTGGTAAAAACCCCTGTGGCCGGGTTAAGCCTGTTTAACTGTTTTGAATTCGTGATATACCAGATATTTCCATTGTTATCAAACTGCATGCTTAGAATCTGGTCGTTAAGCCGCTCATCCTGGCTGTAGCTCCTGATTTGCCTGAACTCTTTATCATAGTGCGCAATTCCGTTTATCAGGCCGATCCAATATGTCTGATCTTTCTTATCATAAATGATCACCGACCAATTGAGGTTATCGAAGGGGTGAGATATTTTTGTCCATTTTCCATTTTTGTTTTCAAAAGTTAAATTGGGCAGGGTCACTGCGTTCTGCAAAAACAAATAACGATCTTCAGCCAATGCAAATCCACCAAGGCCAAATCCACCAAAAACATCAGGATAGGGCATTAACAGATCTGCCATCAAACTCCCCTCCCTGATTTGAAAAAAGCCGAGTGCGTCATCACAAAAAATGAAACCATCCTTATATGGCGCCGCGAGGGTATAATGATTAGTACCAAATGCACCATTTATGTTTGATCCATTTCTATTGGAAATTCGCCTGCACTGTCTGGTTCTGATATCCATTTCATACACGGTCATATCAACATACTGAAAGATGCTTTGCAGTAACCCGACTTTGAGCCAGGCTTTTTGATGAACCGAATCTATATACAGTGGTATGATCGCCGTTCCCTTTACACCCGGCAGATCTTTTTCATGCAGTACTTCGAATTTTTCTGTAACCGGATCAAAAATGTTCAGACCGTTAGAAGTGCCGATCCATAATTTACCCTCCGGACCGGCAAGAATAGAAGAGATCATTCCGCCGCTTAACGAGCCTTTGCTGAATGGGTTGGCTTCATATCTCTTGACAATTGGATTAAAAGGCAGCAACCCGCAAAGGCCTTTATTCGTCCAGTCAGATGTCCATACGATCCCGTCCGGGTCGCAATAAACATGCAAATTAGCCTCGCCGGATTTTCTTTGCAAATCGTGATCCGAAAATAGTTGCCGGATCTGGTCTGTTTGCGGATCATAAATAAAAATACCATCCTGGAAAGTTGAAAACCACACCCTGCCTTTCGGGTCGATATCAATCCCCACTCCGCGGTCGTAGTTTTTTGATCCTATCATGGAGTCCAATGCGACTATTCGCAGAAACTTTTTGTCGTTCAGCGAAAATTCAAGTAATCCCTCACCACTATTGATCCAGACAGAATTTCTTTTTGGATCAAATCGCATGTCTTCGGCACCATGCCTGGGTCGGCCTTCAACCCTATGCCTGTGCCTGGTCTCATTATAACAGGGCCAGGAATAATATTGACATGTGCCGTCTAAAAAAATTTGTTGCAGTCTTCCGTAGCCTGCCGAATCCTGGTCGAGTTTCCATATCGAGTTGGAGTTTCTT
>DASSGT010000119.1:0-6082 GCA_035693345.1 Puia sp.
CGCGCGTTATCATGGCTGCCCCATACCCGACTCCGATAATGACGGCATAAATGATGAAGAGGATTCATGCAAAACGGTCCCGGGAACTAAAAATTACCATGGCTGCCCGATTCCTGACAGTGATCATGATGGTTTGAATGATGAAATAGATAAATGCCCGTATGAACCGGGTCCTGCCGATAATCAGGGGTGTCCTGTTGTGAAAGCAGGCATTGTAAAAATCGAACAGATCGTTGCGGCTAATGTGATGTTTAAATCAAACAGCGCAAACCTGACCGGAAATTCTTACCCCGCCATTAAAGAGCTGGCCGACAGCATGAAAACGAATCCCGACCTGGATTTGTTAATTGAAGGACACACGGACAACCAGGGAGGTGAAGCTTATAATATGAAACTCTCGGAAGACCGGGCAAATGCGGTCAGAAACCAGTTGATCCGGTTCGGAATTCCTGATAAACGAATAGAAATCAAGGCCTTTGGAGACAGTCAGCCAATCGGATCGAACAAGACATCCACAGGAAGGGCACTAAACAGACGGGTGGTATTTAAATTTCATATAAAGAACAGTTAAATCACCCCCGAAGATTGGCATAAATATTAAACATATGATGATCTTTGCGGGTCCAAATATTTTAAAATAAATATCAACCGGACTACCACGGTTTAACGATTATCAGCTATATAAAAAATCCATGATGAAGTTTCGTATCATTCAGCCCACGTTCATATTATTTCTGACCATTTTTTCCTTTTCCTCATTTGCACAGGGAACTTCAAAACAGGAGCTTACAAAAGGCTGGCACCTGCTGGATAAAGAGAAAGATGGCGTATATGGAATCAGCCTCGACAAGGCTTACGATTTCCTGCGTTTAAAGAATCTTAAAAGCAAACCCGTTCTGGTAGCTGTGATCGACTCGGGTGTCGATACCGCCCAGGAAGACCTCGTTCACATTCTCTGGACAAATCCAGGCGAGATACCCGGTAATGGTATTGATGACGATCATCATGGATATGTAGATGATATTCACGGATGGAATTTTATTGGCGGAAAAGACGGGAAAAATGTAAAAGATGACTCACAGGAAGAAGGCCGTGTTTACTATAAATACAAGGAAGAATTCGATAATAAGAATATCCGGATGGATAGTATGAGCGCTGAGAGCAGGGAACATTATTATATGTGGGTGAAGGCAAAAAAGAAAATCATGGGTGACGGAACCAATGACGGTGTGGATCTGCTGATGTTAAAACGTGTTGTAAATGCCTGTATAAAAAGCGACAGCCTTTTACAGATTGCCATGGGAAAGAAAGAGTATACCGGAAATGATCTGGATACTTTCCAGGCAAAAGATATGGAAAGCCGTACAGCCCGCTCGGTTTTACTCTACCTCTTTAAGGAGAATCACATCATGGACATGACAAACACAACGTTCATTACTGATTTTACAGAACAGGCAGACCGGGAAGAAAAGAAAATGGAAATAAAAGAAACTGCGCCAAAGAATTATAGAAAGGAAATCGTTCAGGACAATGAAAATGATATCAGGGACACCCTTTATGGGAACAATGATATTATGGCAACGGATCCCATGCACGGAACACATGTGAGTGGAATTATAGCAGCCGAAAGAAATAATTCGATCGGTGTAAATGGTATCGCCGATAATGTACGGATTATGATGATCCGGGCGGTTCCGAATGGCGACGAACACGATAAAGATATTGCCCTGGCCATTCGTTACGCGGTAAATAATGGTGCACGTGTCGTTAACATGAGTTTCGGAAAAAATTTGTCCCCGCAGAAATCATGGGTGGACGATGCAGTAAAATATGCAGAATCACGTGGTGTATTGCTTATACACGCAGCAGGAAATGATGCCGAAAATGTGGATTCTGTTGATAATTTTCCGAACCCCAATTTTAAGAACTCACATATTCAGGCCAAAAACTGGATCACGGTAGGTGCAAGCAGCGATCCGCTGGCTGAAGAAACTTTTAAAAGTTATACGGCTTCTTTTTCCAACTATGGCAAGAAAGAAGTTGATGTATTTGCGCCCGGCACACGCATTTACTCCACTTTACCAGGCGGTAATAAATACGGCAACCTGGACGGCACCAGCATGGCAGCTCCCGTAGTGACCGGCGTGGCTGCCCTGCTCCTCGAATATTTTCCTACACTGACTCCTGAGGAAATAAAATATTGTATTGAAAAATCGGCCACGATGCCAACCGCAAAAGCAAAGAAACCAGGAACGGAAGAACTGGTTCCGTTGTCTGAGTTGAGTAGTTCCGGTGGCATTCTAAATGCATATGGTGCGGTGAAACTGGCTTCAGCCATCACAGAAAAAAGGAAAGAGACACCTAAATCCACTTTACAGAAGGAAAGAAATTAATGATCTTTTAATAACGAGTTTCTATTAAACCCGCCGAAATTCAGGCGGGTTTTCATTTTAAGGAAACATCTGAAAAGAAATTAAAAGGAAGCATGTCATGCAGGCAGTGTTCAGTTCAATTCTGTGATATTGATTCATTGTCTGTGACTAAGCTCAATTGATTTGCGATGTAAAAACGGGATTCAGTAATTTGCCGGTTACTATGCCCCTGGAGCAACGACGTTTACACCGTATAGCAGTCAGTAGTTTTTTCTTTCTTGCAGGAATTTGTTTCTTTTCCTGGGCTTCACGCATACCCGATATACAGGCAAAATTGGGCGTTAACAATGCAGCTTTGGGCGGCATTCTTCTTTGCCTTCCCATCGGATTACTGACTTCACTTCCAGTAGCAGGTTTCCTTGTAGCTAAATACGGAAGCCGCATTATCGTTATTCTATCAGCGATATTATATGCCTGCACACTGCCTATGCTGGGATTTGCCACCTCTGCTGCTCACCTGATGATTACTTTATTTGTATTTGGATTTGGTGGTAATATGATGAATATTTCTATCAATACACAGGCAGTCGCCACAGAAACATTATATCACAAGCCCATCATGGCCTCCTTTCACGGCGTCTGGAGTATGGCCGGTTTTGCGGGTGCAGCTGCCGGTACACTCATGGTACGCTTTCATGTCGCGCCACCTTATCATTTCCTTTGCATTACAACGATAGCCGCTCTCATCCTTTTTATTTTTTCTGGAAATCTTATAAAAAAAGATACCCGTGATGTGAAACAACCCATTTTCGCAAAGCCGGACAGATCCATTTTAAATTATGGTTTGATCGCGTTTTGTGCGATGATCAGTGAAGGTGCCATGAGTGACTGGAGTGGAATATATTTTGTAAAGGTGGTTAAACCGGATGCTGCCTGGGTAACAGTTGGTTTCACTGCTTATGTATGCACGATGGCTACCGGAAGATTTGTGGGAGATTGGGTTGCATTCAAATTGGGTATTAAAAAAATGTTGCAGGTTAGCGGTTTACTGATGGCGTCCGGATTATTACTGGCTGTTTTATTCCCGCAGTTTATCACAGCTACCATTGGATTCCTGATGGTGGGTGCAGGTGTCTCCTCCGTTGTTCCGATGATATACAGTGCAGCCGGTAAATCCAAAATTATGTCACCTGGTGTTGCCATTGCCGCCGTTTCCACGATCGGCTACCTGGGATTCTTATTCGGACCGCCGTTCATCGGATTCATCGCCCAGGCAACCAGTTTGCGAATATCCTTTGGATTGATTGCGATTATGGGAACCCTGATTGCAGCTATTGCTACCAAAATCAGATTTTAGGCTTTGATTTATTACATCAGTTTCTGTCCCATTCTTCTAAGGTTTTTCTCTTTGCTAACTTTTGTTCCCAGGAATCTGAGGTGGCAATAGGACCTAACGAGGGGGCGCCGGAAACTCAAAGAGCACCTCCCGGTGCTCTTTATGCATTCTGAATATGGTCACGATCTGCCTGAGAATAAATACAGAATGAATTCAGATCGTTGTTAAATTAATTTTTGTAGACAACGGACTTCAATGAAATCATATCATCCATCACATTGATTGTTTCGTTCAGATAGATATCTGTTTTCCGACTTTCTACCCATTGTTTATATCTGTCTGATTTATCCTTGTCCTCAGCATATTTTACAGTATCCTGCGGCAACGAATAGATGTTCATAGGTACTTTCAGCTTGCTGACCGAATCAATCTGCTTGACGGTAGCACGAATCATTTTTTGTTCTTCCTGGTATGCTTTCAAATTCAAAGGATACATTTTATCATTTTGTTTATCCAGCCACGCCGCATTCCGGGATATCGTACTAAACGAATTATTTGTATTGGTTCTTTCTGTACTTGAGGTGCGAATATTATTTATATCATAAGCATACTTCCAGGTTATATAGTCTGCTTTTGGCATTTCATCCCATGCCAGTGCATCGGGTTGGTCTTTTTCGCGAATCTTATAGTGTTCGTATAAATCCGGAAGTATAATGTCGGATGTTACACCCCGCAACTGGGTTGAACCTCCGTTGATACGATAAAATTTTTGCAGGGTTAATTTCACAGTACCCAGCGGGCCTGCTCCATCGTTAAAACCCATATTCTTATCCAGCGGAATATTTCGCTGCACAGTCCCCTTGCCATAAGTACTGGTGCTGCCGATAATAACGCCTCTGTGATAATCCTGAATGGCAGCTGCAAAAATCTCGGAAGCCGATGCACTAAATTCATTTACCATTACGGCCAGAGGACCATCGTATAGTACCGCCCGGTCTTTGTCATCCAATACCTGCGGTTTGCCATCGCGGTCACGCACCTGAACCACAGGACCCTGATCAATAAACAGCCCCACCATTTTGACTACATCATATAGTGAACCTCCTCCGTTATTACGAAGGTCGAGTACGATACCATCCACTTTAGCTTCCTTCAGCTTTACAATTTCTCTGGCTACATCTGTTGAGCAACGATTTCCCTTGGGATTATCGAAATCTGCATAAAACTCCGGAAGAAAAATATACCCTATTTTGCCCTTGTCACTTTGAATGATAACACTCTTGGCAAATTTTTCATCCTGAACAATTTCATCCCGGACGAGTGTAACCACTTTCACTGATCCGTCCGCTTTTTTAAGCGTCAATTTCACTTCTGTACCTTTATTACCGCGGATTATCTTAACAGCATCCTCTACCATATAGCTTGTGAGATCTACCGGTTCCTGATTACCCTGTCCAACTTTAAGAATCACATCTCCCACGTTTACCTGACCTGATTTCCATGCAGGACTTCCCGTAACGAGCGTGACAATTTTAATTGTACCATCTTCATCACGGAGGGCTGCTCCGATGCCATAAAAGCGTCCACTCATATCTTCATCAAAAGATCTTTTTTCTACCGGCGGAAAATAATCTGTGTGCGGATCCATGCACTGCACAATCGTTTCAACAAATACATTAAAGAAATCATCATCATCCGCTTTGATTTTCAGATGATCATAGAAGCGATCAGAGATTTTTAAAGTTTTATCCCGTGCTTCTTTCTCAAGTTGTTCGTTGGTCTTTGCAACATAACCGGCTTTATTTTTTGCAGCTTCCTGCTGATCCAGCAATTCAACATACTTTTCTAGAGTAAGGTATTTTAATTTTTTTCTTATTTCTTCCCTCTGGGCGGCAGCGCTGGCAGGATAATCCAGTTTTTCATAATCGAGGTTTACTGATTCCTGTTTGGTAAAATCAAAAGGCTGAGAAAGAATTTCGTGGGTAATATTCTGCGTCTCCTGTAACCTCTTTTTATAAATGGCAACAACTGCGGGTACAAATTGTACAGGTGCTTTACCCAGTATTTCTTCGTCCAGCTGACTCTGATATTTAGTCAGTTCCAGAATATCTGATTTCAGGAAGATTTTCTTTTCCACATCCACTTCGCCCAGAAACTTCTTAAAAACCTCTTTTGAAAACTGATCGTCAATATTTTTTGGACTATAGTGTATTTCTTCCAGCAGTTCGCTGACATTTCTTAAAATCCTCTCATATTTGGAAGGTGGATTCGGCTTAAAGGCAAAAGTCTTCAGCGCTATGGCGATTCCAATCACGGATATGAACAGGACGATGGGTAAATTCCTTTTATTCAACATATGGGAGAACAATTTAGA
>DASSGT010000120.1:0-6060 GCA_035693345.1 Puia sp.
GATGATGGATGAGCCACCGAGAAACACGCCCGCTGAAAGTGTGGCAGCATTTGAAATGGTTATTGTATGGGCTCCCTGGCTGATAGTGCCTGTGTAACCGGCATTGATGGTTAGACTCAAAATACTTACTGCAACATCAATTGTGCAATTACCCCGCCTGATATTATTGAATGTGACAGCATCTCCGGCAACAGGAACACTAAAACCACCCGCGCCACCCGATACATTGGACCAGTTGGCAGTATTATTCCAGTTAGAAGGAGTGGCGGATACCCAAAAACGATTGGCTGCTTGTGTTTGAATGGAAAGGAATAGAATAAAAACTAAACATAAGGGAGATATGGTCAGTTTCATATATATTGGACTTAGTGATTATTGAACTAGTGATTACTATCGGGCAAAATGTTACGACTCAAAAAAATACTAAGCAATTAACTTTTGTCCCAAAATAGGAAACGGTCTTTTTTTTGGATTATTGTATTCATTTTCAATGACATCAGATCTTTCTTTCTTTTAGCATGGAAATAAAACTTAAACCCGTTGCCTGGGTAAAAAACAACAGAACAAAATCTCTGGATGACGACTGGGGACCCATCATTTCGGAGATAGTCCTGGCTGATGAAATTCCGGATATTGCTTTTCAGCATATTCTCGATTTTTCACAGCTTGAGATCATTTACTATTTTGATAAAGTGACGTTTGATAAGAATCTGTATGTACGCAGGCCAAGAGGTAATCCGGACTATCCGGAGATGGGTATTTTCGCCCAGAGAAATAAGGACCGGCCCAATCAGATTGGCTTAAGCACGGGTGGAATTAATCTGGCACAACGGAAGATCCATAGGAGTCAGCATGCTGGATGCTATCAATGGTACTCCGATTCTTGATATTAAACCGGTATACAGAGAATTCCTTCCGGCTATTGATATCCGTCAGCCTGCCTGGGTTTCAGATTTAATGAAAAAATATTTTTAAGGTCAAAGCGTAAAGCGTAAAGTCTTTCGATGGTAAACGCCGTATGAGATTATTAAAATAATTTATGCTCTAAGCCTTCTGCTTTATACCTGAAGAAAGTGTTTTTTTATCGCCAACGGATAATCAGCAAGAGCAATTTGAGGTTCGGTGATTTCCGGATGCCATAATTTCTCCCATTCAAAGCTATAATATCCCGGATAATTATTTTTATACAGCAGGTCGATGGCTGCGAATATGGGCACGATACCCGTGCCGAGCAAAACATATTCTTCCTTGCCATTTTCAATTTTCAGATCCTTAATATGTGTATGCCGAATGTAAGATTTCAAAGTGGTATAGACCTCTTCGGGCGGTTCCTTGGTAACGATCCACATATTGCAGACATCCCATACCAGGCCCACATGTGGGTTGGCAGCACCTTCCATAACATACAAAAGATCCTTTTTATAAATCAGTTCGCCATGCGATTCCAGTAAAACGGTTACATTGGAATTAGACGCATAGGTGCCCAATTCTTTTAATCCCTCAATGATCAGGGTTAAAGTTTCCTCGCGGTCGCGGTCTTTGGGTATTTGATTTGGAAAAACCCGGATATATGGACAATTTAATTTCGCCGCAAGATCAATAAACCTCTTTCCTTCATTGAGATTTTTTGTTCGTTCGTCACCCTTTTGAAAATGAAGCGCGCAGGATGAACCCAGATCCACAAACTTCAGACCATGGTCATTCATTTTTTTCATAGTGGTTGAAATAGCATCAGTACTTAAAAATTCCGGCACCAGGGGGAGGTCCATCTGACGAAGAATTCCCCTGACTTCAATACCACTGTATTGATTGGCTCTGGCAAAATCAATGATTTTATCAAAACTCCAGTCCGGGCAACCCAAGGTGGAGAAAGATAATTTTAAGGATATTTCTTTTTTTATTGAGAGAAAAGCAGGAAGCGATATCAGGCTGATTCCCGATAGTAAGAATTTTTTTCTTGAAACCAATTTCATGATGGTCGTTTTATTCAGATCGATTTTTCGAATTTGCTAGCGTAAACAGGTGCCGGATGAAGGTTTTCTATATACACACCGACACGGATAGCCTTTAGTCCGTCAACGCCCTGCAGGGTTTCCAGATCGAGTTCTTCGAGATCATTTAGCAATAGGTTTTCATCCTGCAATTCTCTGATAAACCCTTTAAATTCCTGCGCATCTCGTTCGTCAAAATAAATAAGGGCGATTTTTCCCGGTTGTGTCAGTCTTTCATTCGTATCAAGAATCAAAACTTTATCAATTCTTTTTTTGATGATATGATAACGGATATTATAAGCGCCTTCCACATCGAATCTTCGTTCGTCTTTTCTAAAGGTAATATCGATTGTTTGCGGGTGTACAAATAATAGCTGCGTTGTTTGTAAAGGGAAATCCATTTCAGGTGCGAGGTCCTGAACCAGTTGCACGACCTGAATCATCGACCGTAACTGCCAGCGCTTCATGTCCTGTAAATGTTCCTTTTTAAACGGTGCATGCGGGACTATGGATTGTCCCACATAGATATCATATTCCACTCCGTCAGTTCTGAATTTCTCAAAATAACAGGGAAATATATTCAAAAGATCCACTGATGCATTTTCAAAAAAATTATTGACGGTTGAATTTAATTTCTTAATTGCCGTTTCGAGCAGGCGCCTGTTTTCAAAGGCTATCCCGTTTTCTTCATCAATCGCTTGAAAATAAGGTATCAGGAATTCGGCCGACTCAGGTTCAGCGTGGAGAAGATTTTCAAGTTCATATTGGACATCCATACTAAAAAACTCATTCAGCCTGACTTCCTGCTGAGTGGTTATTGGATCCTGTATAATCTTCCGCCAATCATTTGCTGTGGTCATGATACGGACCAGCTGTAATTTTTCATTATAATTAAGTGAGGACAACACATTGATCAGCGTACTGAGCTGAACCGCATAATCTTTTTCCACCGCCTGATTGCGTAGAATGGTGGAATTTCTGATATCCACCGCTCCATATAGCGGGTGTAAATTTTTAAAAATAATATTTTCCACCGTTTCGACTCCGTCTTCATTATGATGATCCCTGAGATAGTGCCAGGCCGCCTCATTGAATTTCCATTGAACCGCTGGCTGTATGCTTGTAAATTTTTCTTTTATGACATTTTCAATACGTTGGTTAAAACGCGCAATGATATCCTGAATCAATTGTGTCATGATGGGAAGAACAGGTCTCAGTCTTACCATTTGACCCTCACTCAACATGGGCTTTCCCGATTGAGTACTTACTTCAAAAAATCCGGTTACCTGTTCATTATGATAAATCGGGAACATGATGTAGTTGCCAATGCCGGCCTGACGAAAAGCATTTCCGACAAATTCAGGCAGATGGCTTTCCCTGTCTCCTGCCGACCATATGATCATTCTTGGGTTCCGGGTGAAGTCATTCCTGAGTTTTAAAAATTCTTTTTTCGAAACATCGAAGTCCCAGCAGGCCTGCAAAATGATACTATAAGGGATTTTCTCAAAAATCAATGCGGGACGATCATTTATGGAAAGGAAGGGAACAAGTCCGAATTGGTAATCTCTGCTGCCGACAACGGTTTGCAACGCTTGTGTAATTTCATCAAACAACGGATGTTTATCTTTTTCAGAGTGATGGATCACAAGCTTTCCAACCTGTTCTACGGCTTGCTCAGCAGTCACATCGATGAGGGTAATGATGCTGAATCCCCTGGCTTCGAATTGATTGAGGGGTACTGTTTTTTGTATTTTTTTGAATTCCTCACCCAGTACGGAGGCGGGTGACATGGATGTGCAATCCATGGCAGGTAATTGATTGATTGGCCGGATATCTATAAATCGTGTGTCTATATTTACCTGGAAATACTTATCCAGGCCTGTTTCCGGATCTTTGAATTTCCGGATCCATTCTGTTTTCTTTAGATACGGTAAAGAGTATACTTTTTCAAGCAACATGCCATATTGTAATTCTCTCATGATCTTTTCAGATTCACTGTCTGCATCCCCTATGGCAGGATCAAGTACTACCGGATGTTCGAGGCATTCCATCAATGTGTGGAATCCGTCTGTACTGTAAAATATTTGTGGGGACAACGGGCTGCTGAGTGCCCATAACATATTTTCATCGGCTGCCAGGGGCATGAGACAGGTGGAAACCAGTTCCAGCATTTCTTCATATTCACTTATATTTTCAAGCGGAACATTATTGGAGAGTTCCGGATATTTTTTGAATTTCTTTATGATCCATTTGAAGTATGGAATTTTGATTGAAGGACCAGATTGTATACTTGACTTCAGGAAGTCAATAAATTTCTTAAAGGAGATCACAGATTTGAAACTGTTTTCAAATTGGATCTTCTTGCTGATATGTATTAAATCTGCTTTCATAAGATCTTAAAATCTGAATCCCAATGAAAAATAAGGATACCAGCCTTCTACAGAGTGTGCAGCTACGATTTGAATGACTGCTAATTGCGCCGGCGAAAAATATAATCCAATGCCCGTACCGTTATGCCATTGTTGGGAATAGTCGTTCTTTTCCCAAACCCGTCCAATATCATAAAACCCAAATATTCCCAGCTGGCCAGGTAAAATGTAATTCGCAAAATCTGCGAGTTTTAATCTCAATTCCAGATTATTGAAGACGCTGTTGAGACCGGAGAAACGATATTGGGAATAACCCAGCAGATTTCCCTGTCCGCCTAAAAACGTCGTCTGATAAAAGGCGGGATTTCCTATAGTAACAGTACCACCAACCCGGTCCGCCAATACCAATGTGGAACGGTTATTCAGACTTTTGAACAGGGCAACATTTGCTTTCAATTGTCCATAAGATTTTGAAGCGGTATTTAATCCTTCCCATGCAGCTATTTGAACTGAAATTGAAGATCCCCAGGTAGGAATCAGCTTACTGTTGCGCAGGTCCTGATTAAAGTGAAATATGATACCCGCATGGGTCCGGTCGCTTCCCAGACTGCTGCTGTCATATGTACTCACCGCTCCGGGTTGGAGAATATATCTTCCTGCATTGTCATTTGTTTCAAAATGATAATATTGGATGGCAGGACCAATACTGACGCTGGTGCGCTGTCCGTTAAAAGTCCATCGAAGGGCAGGAAATGCCTGATAAAGATTGAAACGCGTTCTGTAATATGTTCGGTAATCTCCGGATTTATTAATTACCGTTTCGTTTCCACTACCAAAAAAATTCTGAGTATTCTGCGGTGCATAAGCAAAAGCCTGCAGAGTCAGATCGGCATTGCCTACAACGGAAGTCCATTCCCCGTTGTAGCTTGCACTGAAAGCGCTGGTTGAAAATGAATGGGTTAGCATAGTTTGATACCGGCTGGCAAATGGGTATTTACGGAAGCCCTCCTGCTCCGTATGCTCAAATCCTGCACCAATCAGCAAACCGTCATCCCGGTTTATTCCAATATTTAACAAAGGCATCGTAACATTATACAAATTCACGGGCACAAATGTTGTATTTGTTGTGTCGGCGGAAATATTTTTTATCAGGCGGTTGCTGTCACCATAAAACACAGGAGCCACTTTATTATAAATTTTTATTCTTTTTTTTGAGTCCTCAACCCGGTAAACTTTTCGTCCGTCCCGGCCGATGATTCTCACGGCTATCGAAGACGTTTTATTTCTAATGGATACGCTGTCATCTCCATCACTTGTATAGATCCTGATTTCTTTTGTTAGTCCGGCTTCGAATGTCTTGTCCATCAGTTCACCTTTTACTTCGCCGTTCTTATTAATTTTCCTTACAGTCACCCGTAACGAACCATCCATTGCATCCTGGATGCTGACCCATTCATTTTTATCACTCAGTTTGATGTCCGCGATTTTATTGATAAACTTATAATAGTATTCCATTGCCCTGGGCATGTCTGCCCGGCGCTGTTTCAATTCATCCAGTAATACTTCATGCCTTAGTTTATACGATTCAGCAGGCAATTTCAATAATGCTGTTTCCAGCACGCTGTCTGTAATTTCATTTTTAAACCGGTCAGTTAATTTCATCCAGTCGTTATGATCGAATTGCATATCAGGGTAAGCAT